>NZ_PZKQ01000064.1:0-44749 GCF_003046645.1 Escherichia sp. MOD1-EC6475
AAGTTGGAGTCATTACCCAATGTGACAATTAACCATTGTCACAATAAGGTTGAACAGATATTCTGAGCACCGACCACGTAATATTCAATACATTATTTGCTGCCGGGTTTTTCGTGAATCAACGTAATATGTCAATAATTAATTCCACGCCAGTGCGTGTTATTGCCATTGTGGGGTGTGATGGTTCAGGTAAATCGACTCTCACAGCAAATCTGGTAAATGAACTGGCAACAAAAATGCCAACAGAACACATTTATCTCGGGCAATCTTCCGGGAGAATTGGCGAATGGATATCACATCTTCCAGTAATTGGCGCGCCTTTTGGGCGTTATCTGCGGGGGAAAGCGGCACATGTGCATGAAAAGCCGTCAACGCCGCCCGGCAATATTACCGCGCTGGTTATTTATTTGCTTTCCTGCTGGCGGGCGTACAAGTTTCGCAAAATGTTGCGTAAAAGCCAGCAAGGCTATCTGTTGATTACCGACCGTTACCCACAGGTCGAAGTGCCTGGTTTTCGCTTTGATGGCCCGCAACTGGCAAAAACTACTGGCGGTAACGGCTGGATAAAAATGTTAAGGCAACGCGAGCTGAAACTATACCAGTGGATGGCGTCTTATTTGCCTGTGTTATTGATTCGTCTTGCTATTGATGAACAGACGGCATTTTCCCGCAAGCCCGATCATCAACTGGCGGCGTTACAGGAAAAAATCGCCGTTACGCCACAACTGATGTTCAATGGCGCAAAGATACTGGAACTGGATGGGCGACAACCTGCTGATGAAATCCTGCAAGCCTCATTACGCTCGATTCACGCCGCACTTTCCTGATCACCAAAATGGATAGGGGATGATTTACGAATGGATGCACTACAAACGCAAACTGTTAACAGTACAACCGCGCCGCAACCCAACTACATTCCAGGGCTGATTGCGGTGGTCGGGTGCGATGGCACCGGTAAATCCACATTGACCACCGATTTGGTTAAATCGCTGCAACAACACTGGCAAACTGAGCGTCGTTATCTGGGGCTGCTATCCGGCGAAGACGGCGACAAAATTAAACGCTTGCCGCTCGTTGGCGTCTGGCTGGAACGGCGTCTGGCGGCCAAATCCTCGAAAACTCAAAGTATGAAAACTAAATCTCCGGCGCTATGGGCGGCGGTGATTATGTACTGCTTTTCTCTGCGAAGAATGGCGAATCTGCGCAAGGTTCAGCGACTGGCGAAAAGTGGTGTTCTGGTGGTCAGCGATCGCTTCCCGCAGGCGGAAATTTCCGGTTTTTATTATGACGGACCGGGGATTGGCGTCGAACGCGCCAGCGGCAAAATCAACATGTTTCTGGCACAGCGCGAGCGGCGCTTATATCAACAAATGGCTCAATATCGTCCTGAATTAATTATTCGTCTGGGCATTGATATTGATACCGCCATCTCCCGCAAGCCAGATCACGACTATGCCGAGCTGCAGGACAAAATCGGCGTTATGTCGAAGATTGGCTATAACGGCACAAAAATTCTTGAGATTGATTCCAGAGCGCCCTACCACGACGTGCTGGAACAGGCGCAGAAAGCGGTTTCTCTGGTTGCCATCGTTTCTGACCGCCGAAGTTTAACTTAAGGCTGGCGGGATACTTTTTACTATCAACGATAAGGTCAGGCTGAATTGGCGGGTTTTTACATCAAACATTGGTTTGCAGATGGAGCCTTTCGCACCATTATTCGCAATAGCGCCTGGTTAGGCTCCAGCAATGTCGTGAGCGCCTTGCTGGGCTTACTGGCGCTCTCGTGCGCTGGTAAAGGGATGACGCCAGCGATGTTTGGCGTACTGGTGATTGTGCAATCGTATGCTAAGTCGATCAGCGATTTTATTAAGTTTCAGACATGGCAGTTGGTAGTGCAGTACGGAACGCCAGCCTTAACCAACAATAACCCCCAACAATTTCGTAATGTCGTCTCGTTTTCCTTTTCGCTGGATATCGTCAGCGGCGCGGTGGCGATTGTCGGCGGCATTGCCTTACTGCCATTTCTTTCCCATTCATTAGGTCTGGATGAGCAAAGCTTTTGGCTGGCGGCGCTCTATTGCACGCTGATCCCCTCAATGGCTTCTTCCACGCCGACCGGCATTCTGCGCGCTGTCGATCGATTCGATTTAATTGCGGTGCAGCAGGCTACAAAACCCTTTCTGCGAGCGGCGGGTAGCGTAATCGCCTGGTATTTTGACTTTGGTTTTGCGGGCTTTGTTATTGCCTGGTACGCCTCGAATCTGGTTGGCGGCACGATGTACTGGTGGTTTGCTGCGCGTGAATTACGCCGCAGAAATATCCATAACGCCTTCAAATTGAATCTGTTCGAGTCTGCCCGTCATATCAAAGGCGCGTGGAGTTTTGTCTGGTCAACCAACATTGCTCACTCCATCTGGTCGGCGCGTAACTCGTGCAGCACCGTGCTGGTGGGGATTGTTTTGGGGCCAGCCGCCGCTGGGTTATTTAAAATCGCCATGACATTCTTCGATGCCGCCGGTACGCCAGCGGGTTTGCTGGGTAAAAGTTTTTATCCAGAGGTAATGCGATTAGATCCGCGCACTACCAGACCGTGGTTGTTAGGCGTGAAGTCAGGTTTACTGGCTGGCGGAATCGGTATTCTGGTGGCGCTCGCGGTGCTAATCGTCGGCAAGCCGCTAATTTCGCTGGTATTTGGCGTTAAATATCTCGAAGCATATGACCTGATCCAGGTGATGCTTGGTGCGATTGTTATTTCGATGCTGGGCTTTCCGCAGGAGTCATTGCTATTGATGGCGGGTAAACAGCGCGCCTTCCTCGTAGCGCAAACCATCGCTTCAATCGGCTACATCGTTTTGCTGTTCATGTTTTGTCATCTGTTTGGCGTGCTGGGAGCAGCGTTTGCTTATTTCGGCGGTCAATGTCTGGACGTGGCGCTCTCACTAATTCCGACCTTAAAGGCGTTCTTTCAGCGCCATTCATTGCTTTATAACGCAGCCGGAGAGAAATCCCGATGATGAGAAAATATTTTCCGCTTGAGGCGAGCGAGCGTTTATTTGTTGCGATTGAGGAAGATGATGTTGTTGACGCGCAGGTCAGTTTGCCGCCGACAATCGCCCTGGGTTGTACCGCCGAAATCATCCATGATAATTACGCGTTATGTCTGCAATTCTGGCTAAATGGCGTTGATCATAAGGAGTTGCTGCGTTTAATCCATAAACAAACCAAAGGCGATGAGCTTTCGGCTGAAGAGCGCAAACAATTTAAATACATGCGAGCGCGCTATAAGCATTTACGTTTTGCTCAACGGTTGTATTTAAAGAAGCATCAGGCCGGATTTTTATTCGGCAAAACGACGGTATGTCTGGGCCATTTTCAGGATGGTTTTCGTAACGGTAAGAAAAATATCGTGTCGTATTACGGTAACCTGTTACGGATTTATTTAAGCTCCCCGGTCTGGTCGTTAGTGAACTGGTCATTACGCCATAGCCAGTTAGAAAGCGTGAACGGTTTTATTGCCTATCGGCAAAAGCAAATGCATATCCTGAAAGAGATTATTGCCAAACCGCGACTAACCGGCAGGGAATTTCATGATGTGCGAAAAATCATCAGTCAGCAGGTTTCTTATTACGACACCCTAAGATCGCTTGATCCTGAAAATAAAGAGGCGTTACAGATTTCCCGCTTCCTCGCTGCCATTAATGGTCTGATGGGGGATAAACACGACGACATGGTGGCGGATGATATGGAGAACCGCCGTTCGTATAACGTGCCGACGGCGCTGGATAGCGATATTCGCCAGCGTTTAGAGCTGCTGATTTCGCGTTTTCCGCTATATCCGGAGCAATAATGCCATCTCGCCTGATTGTCGCGCTGATCCTTGCGCTCTTAGCGCCAGTCGTGGCGGCGCATAATTTCATCAATGGGAAGCAGGTTACGCCTATTTATATTCAGGATGGCGGCGAATTACTGCTTACTAACAACGATGAAATCTACTACCAGAAATGGAACAGCGCGCAACTGGCGGGAAAAGTCCGCATTATCCAGTATATCGCCGGGCGCAAGTCGGCAAAGAAAAAGAACTCACTGTTAATCAAAGCAGTAGAAGCGGCAAACTTTCCGCAGGATCGTTTTCAGCCCACCACTATTGTGAATACTGATGATGCCATCTTTGGTACAGGCTATTTTGTGAGCGGTAAAATCGAGAAAAATAAACGCCGCTATCCGTGGGCGCAATTCGTTATTGACGGCAATGGTCTGGGACGGGTTGCCTGGCAATTGCCGGAGCAGAGTTCAACCATTCTGGTGCTGAATAAAAACGGGCAAATTCAGTGGGCAAAGGACGGCAGCCTGACGCCGGAAGAGGTAGATCATGTTATTGCGCTGGCGCAGAAGCTGATCAATGAATAAAAAACTCAAAGGATTGAGGGCGTTAGTGAGATGAAGCTGATTGAACATTACATCATGCGCGGTACGCGCCGTCTGGTGCTGATTATCGTCGGTTTTCTGATCTTTATTTTCGCCAGCTATTCCGCACAGCGTTATCTGACCGAAGCGGCAAATGGCACTTTAGCTCTCAACGTTGTGCTGGATATCGTTTTTTACAAAGTGCTGATTGCACTGGAGATGTTGTTACCGGTTGGCCTGTATGTGTCAGTTGGCGTGACGCTTGGGCAGATGTATACCGACTCAGAAATTACCGCAATTTCTGCGGCGGGAGGCAGCCCGGCGCGTTTGTATAAAGCTGTTCTTTACCTTGCTATACCGTTAAGTATTTTTGTCACCGTTTTGTCGATGTATGGTCGGCCGTGGGCTTATGCGCAGATTTATCAACTGGAGCAACAGTCGCAGTCGGAGCTGGATGTCCGCCAGCTACGGGCGAAAAAATTTAATACTAACGATAATGGGCGGATGATCCTCTCGCAGACGGTTGATCAAGACAATAATCGCCTGACTGACGCGCTGATATACACTTCTACGGCCAATCGAACCCGCATTTTTCGTGCCCGCTCCGTTAATGTTATCGATCCCTCTCCGGACAAACCGACCGTCATGTTGCATAACGGCACAGCCTATCTTCTCGATCATCAGGGCAGTGACGACAACGAACAGATCTATCGCAATCTGCAATTACATCTGAATCCGCTGGATCAAAGCCCTAACGTCAAACGCAAAGCGAAATCGCTCACGGAGCTGGCGCATTCTGTCTTTCCTGCCGATCACGCCGAATTGCAATGGCGACAAAGCCGTGGCGTGACTGCGTTGTTAATGGCACTGATGGCTATCTCTTTAAGTCGGGTAAAACCACGGCAGGGGCGATTTTCTACCTTATTGCCTTTAACGTTACTGTTTATTGCCATTTTTTATGGCGGAGACGTTTGCCGCACTCTGGTGGCGAACGGTGCAATTCCTGTTATCCCTGGTTTGTGGTTAGTGCCTGGACTGATGTTGACTGGTTTGTTGGTGCTGGTTGCTCGCGACTTCTCTTTGCTGCAGAAATTTTCCCGATGAATGTCTTCAGTCGCTATTTAATCCGTCACCTGTTTCTCGGTTTTGCCGCTGCCGCAGGACTACTGCTGCCGCTTTTTACCACCTTCAACCTGATTAACGAGCTGGATGATGTCAGCCCTGGCGGTTATCGCTGGACTCAGGCTGTTCTGGTGGTGGTGATGACCCTGCCACGCACACTGGTCGATCTTGCGCCGTTTATCGCGTTATTAGGGGGGATTGTCGGTCTTGGGCAGTTATCGAAAAACAGTGAACTTACCGCTATTCGCAGCACGGGATTTTCCATTTTCCGTATCGCGCTGGTGGTGCTGGTCGCCGGAATGCTGTGGACAGTCTCGTTAGGCGCGATTGATGAGTGGGTAGCGTCGCCATTGCAGCAACAGGCGATGCAAATCAAATCGACCGCCACCGCGTTAGGGGGGGACGATGACATCACCGGCAACATGTTGTGGGCCAGACGTGACAATGAATTTGTGACGGTGAAATCGCTGAATGAACAGGGCCAGCCGGTAGGCGTGGAGATATTTCATTACCGCGACGATCTGTCACTCGAATCCTACATTTACGCGCGCAGCGCCACCATCGAAGACGATAAAACGTGGCTCCTGCACGGTGTGAATCATAAAAAATGGCTTAATGGCAAAGAAACGCTGGAAACATTAGATAATCTGCCGTGGCAATCGACGTTCACCAGTATAAATCTCGAAGAGTTATCGATGCCGGGTAATAGCTTTTCTGTCCGCCAGCTCAACCATTACATCCATTATTTGCAGGAAACTGGGCAACCGAGCAGTGAATATCGTCTGGCACTGTGGGAAAAGCTGGGACACCCCATCTTAACTCTGGCGATGATTTTACTGGCTGTGCCGTTTACCTTTAGCGCCCCGCGCTCACCGGGGATGGGCAGCCGTCTTGCTGTGGGCGTCATCGTTGGCTTGCTTACCTGGATCAGCTATCAAATCATGGTCAATCTGGGATTGCTATTTGCGTTAAGCGCCCCAGCGACTGCGCTCGGTTTACCGGTAGTGTTTGTGCTGGTGGCGTTGAGTCTGGTGTATTGGTATGACAGGCAACACTAAACCCGCCGTGGCGTAATACCACGACGGGTTAACATTACTGTTTCAGCGTGGCAAATGCCTGAATGATGGTATCGATTTGTTCGCGGCTGTGCGCAGCGTTAACGCTACAGCGCAGCAGCGTAATGCCCGCAGGCGCAGCAGGTGGCAGGATAAGATTCACATAAACACCTAGAGAGATAAGCTCGCGCCAGATGCGTAACCCTTCCTCTTTCGAACCGATTATCACTGGCACTACCGGGCTAATATGCGAGCTTAGCTCGTAACCCAATTTTTGCAGACCGTCATACAGATGGTTGGCGTTATCCATCAACTTTTGCCGCAACTCTGGTTGTGTGGCAATGGTTCTTAACGACGAGCGCACGGTCGCAATGCAGGAAGGAGAAGGGGAGGCGGTGAAAATATACGGGCGGCTGCCGTAGCGCAGCACTTCCATCGCTTCCGAGCCGACAGCAAAACCGCCGATAGAGGCCAGACTCTTACTGAAGGTGCCAACGATAATATCAACATCGTCCTCAACGCCAACGGCTTCAACCAGCCCACGCCCCGTTGCGCCTAACACGCCAAACGAATGAGCTTCATCGACAATCAAATAACCGCCGAGACGACGTTTGATATCAACAATTTCCGCCAGCGGCGCAACGTCGCCGAGCATACTGTAGATGCCCTCAACGATGATAATCGCCTCTTTCGCCCGTTCGCCGAGGCGAATCATGCGACGTTCCAGATCGTTGGCGTCGTTATGGCGAAAACGAATAATTTCCGCGCCGCCGAGAGAGCAGGCATCATAAATACTGGCGTGGCTATCGGCATCCAGCAATACCACGGCGTTATGGTCGGCAAGTGCGCTGATGACGCCTAAATTGGCGGTATAACCAGTTGAAAAAATAATAGCAGTAGGGCGATTGAAAAACTCGGCGATCTCTTTCTCTAACGCCAGATGCGGCGCATAGCTGCCATTAGCCATTCGAGAACCGGTGGTGCCGGTGCCTTGTGCCGCTAACGCAGCCTGACCTTCGGCGATGGCCTCGTTATTGAAGGTTAAACCGAGATAATTATTGGTTCCGGCCAGGATCACTTTTTTATTGCCGATACGCCCTTCGGTGGCGGAATACACTTCATCAATACAGGTGCCAAACGGCGTTAACCCGTTATCACTAAATTGCAGTCGCTCGCCAGCAAGACGCGCATATTTATCGTATAGCCCCATTATTTATTCTCCAGCCATGGAAGTAGTGTTTCCATTAATTGCGCAGGGGTTTTGACATCCAGCAGAATATTAATCGGAATGGAAATATCGAATCTGTCTTCCAGCATCATTAAGAGATCCATCACTTTGATCGATTCCAGACCAAGATCGTTGACGAGCGCGCTGTCAGGCTTAATTTCCACACCGTTTTCGACCAAATCCTGTAAACAGGAAAGGATGTAATCCATTACTATTTCACGATTTACCATAGAAACGTTAACACACCTTTAAACAAGACAATCAAAATAGCCCGTTGCGTAATGCGTGTTCCAGGCTAATCCCGGGAAACCAGTTAATATCTTCAGAAATACGGTTATTACTTGCCGACCAGTCGGCATGGGTTAATTCACGAATTTTTGAGCGCGTCAGCATTGGCTCTTTACCAGACAGACGACTTAATGTTGTGCTGATATCCGCAAGGCATGTGAGCAACGGTAGAGGAATGCCGACCATTCGCACGGAACCATGACGGGCGGCAGCAGCAAGTTGTTGTACGCGTTGCCAGTCATAGCCTCCGGAGACGCCATCGCATAATTCATATGTTTGCGTTGGTACAGTTTCGGCGCTTAACCACTGACTCACAGCTTGCGCGAAATCGGTAACGTGCAGAAAAGAGAGCCGTGTTTCTGGTGCGCCAAGCCGTGGCAGCAAACCGCGCAGCATCCAGTCAAACAGTGGTTTTAGCTCTTTATCGCCGGGGCCATAGACTGCCGTCGGGCGAAAAACGCCCAGCGTAATTTCGTCAGCCATCGCAGCCAGCCGTTGTTCGGCGACGTGTTTGGAGTTTGCATACCAGGAGAGTTCAGGATGGCGTGCCGCCAGTGAAGAGATAAACAGAAAACGTTGGCAAAAGCCGCTCTCTTTTGCTGCCTGCATCAGACGCAGACTGCCGTCAACGTTACAGCGGGTAAAGACATCTTCTTTGTGCCCGCGCACTTGCCCGGCACAATGAACCACCGCACTGGCACCGGCAACCAGCTCGCTAAGCGAATGCGTATCTTCCAGCGAACCGCGCACCCAGATGAGATTATCGCTGACGTGAGCGCGGGCAGTACGCGTCAACGCGCGAACATGAAAGCCGCGAATGAGCTGGTTATCGATAATATATTTACCAATAAACCCGGTAGCACCCGTCACCGCGACTGTTTGGCTCATACGAGAGATTCCTGCACAGCGGGATTAGCGGCGACGGCCTTCTGATAACGTTTTTTCGCTTCCGCACGGGCGGGCTTGCCGGAAGAGGTGCGGGGAATACTGTGGGGCGGTAACAGATCGATAGCCGCTGTCACGCCAAACTCGCTTTGTATCCGCGCCGCCAGCGAGTGGATAAGCTGCCTGCGACGTTCTTCGTCACTAATCCGACACTGGATCTGCAAAATGATTTTTTCCTGGGCGGTAACAAAAGCAATGGCATCGCCGGAGTGAATTTCCGGCTCCTGCTCCGCCAGGTACTCAATATCCTGCGGCCAGATATTGCGCCCACGAATAATAATCAGATCTTTAATGCGTCCGGTGACATACAGATAACCGTCCAGCAGATAGCCGAGATCGCCAGTATCTAACCAACCCGTCGCGGCAATCTCGTCTTGCGAAGCCAGGTCGCCAAAGTAACCACTCATCAGGCTGGGGCCGGAGATGCAAATATGACCTACCACACGTTCCGTGACTGAAATACCTGCTTCATTACGGATTTCAATACCATGTTCCGGCAATGCTTTACCGCAGTTGACGAAAGTCGATACAACGCGCGTTTCTGCGTTCGGCGCGACGGCTTTACCCTGATATTCTAGGATGTCGCGATCCACTTCGTTAACTACAACGCCGGAGGTTTCGTCAGAAAAACTGACGGCAAGTGCGTTCTCTGCCAGCCCGTAGCATGGCATGAAAGTTTTATCGTCAAAGTTAGCCTGACGGAAACATTCAGCAAATTGATGGAGTTGCTCTGCGGAGATTGGCTCAGCGCCAATACCGGCGACGCGCCAGCAGGAGAGATCCAGTTCAGCGAGATCTTTTTCATTCACCCGGCGCTGGCACAGTTCATAGCCAAACGGTGGCGCAACGGAAACGGTGCCGCGATTTTTGCTGATCAATTTAAGCCATTGCAGCGGGCGCATGGCGAAATCCTGAGTGCGCAAGTAATCCACTGAAAGCTGCGTGGCGACAGGTGTCAGGAGAAAACCGACCAGCCCCATATCATGATAGAAAGGCAGCCAGGAGACGCAGCGATCGCCCGGACGTAATTTAATGCCGTCATGACTGATGGCACGTAGATTTGCCATTACTTCGCGATGAGTAATGATGACGCCACGGGGAAAACGGGTGCTGCCGGAGGTGTACTGGAGGTAGGCTATATCGTCTGGAACGGGATGCTGGAGCGTAACGTCGGCTTCCGGCAAGGATTTAAACCAGGCATGGCTTAACACATGCAACTCGGGGTTGTCATGCGTCGCAGCATTGACCAGCGGTAACCACTCATCGCCGGTGATAATCGCGGCTGGCTGACAGCTTGCCAGTAAGCCCTGCAATTTGGCGCTCCAGGAATCTCGTTGACCGACCCCCATCGGAATCGCCAACGGGACGGCGACTAACCCGGCATACTGGCAGGCAAAAAATGCTTCAACAAACCCGCTACTGGTTTCGGCAATCAGCGCCACGCGATCGCCTTTTTTCAAATTTAGCGATAACAACCGCTTTGCGCCTGCTTCGGCATGTGCTTTTAAATTGTGATATTCCAGTTCATCTTCAAGCTGGCAACGTCTGTCATAAAAATTCATTCCGGCGCTACCCAGAGCGGCATAATCCAAAGCATCAACCAGCGTTGGAAAATCGGCATAGCGCATAGGCAGGGAATGCGTAAAAATTTTATTAGACATATACACCACGAGAAAATTGGATATCAAAAATAAAATGACAATAATGCGGTGGATTATATATGCATAAAAGATAAATGAGATAGTATTTTCACGGGTGCGATATTGAACATTGATTTAAATAATGATTTTAACTTTTTTGTTTTTATTGTGAATAATATTTGATTTGTGAATATATTAAGTAAGTGGCCTGTCTGGTCGCATTAAGCACTAACGATTAATATTTTTTCAGATAATGTAGGTGATGGTATTATCGCAATAATTAAAAACAGTATTTTATATTCATCGGATGGATTATTAAGGTGCCGAATGTCTCGGTGTATGCCCGTATTCCCTCCGTTAATTATTTGTTAGCCACTGAGCCAGGGAATGCGGTCTGCTGATGATTAAAATTGAAAAAGTAATTAATAAAAATGACCTTAAGGCATTTATCGCTTTTCCGTCATCACTTTATCCCGATGATCCAAACTGGATACCCCCTTTATTCATTGAACGCAGCGAGCATTTGTCTGCGAAGAATCCGGGGACGGACCATATCATCTGGCAGGCGTGGGTGGCAAAAAAAGCCGGGCAGATAGTTGGGCGTATTACCGCGCAAATCGATACCTTGCACCGTGAGCGTTACGGTGAAGATACCGGTCATTTCGGCATGATTGACGCCATTGATGATCCGCAAGTTTTTGCCGCTTTATTTGGCGCAGCGGAAGCGTGGTTGAAGTCACAAGGCGCGCGCAACATCAGCGGACCTTTCAGCCTGAATATCAATCAGGAAAGCGGATTACTGATTGAAGGTTTCGATACACCGCCATGCGCGATGATGCCGCACGGTAAACCGTGGTATGCCGCGCATATTGAACAATTGGGTTATCGCAAAGGCATTGATCTACTGGCGTGGTGGATGCAGCGAACCGATCTTACTTTCTCTCCGGTGCTAAAAAAACTGATGGAGCAGGTACGCAAAAAGGTGATCATTCGCTGCATCAATCGCCAGCGGTTTGCCGAAGAAATGCAGGTTCTGCGTGAGATTTTCAACTCTGGCTGGCAGCACAACTGGGGATTTGTGCCGTTTACCGAACATGAGTTCGCGACCATGGGCGATCAGCTTAAGTACCTGGTGCCGGACGATATGATCTACATCGCCGAGATTGATTCTGCACCCTGTGCGTTTATTGTCGGCTTACCGAACATCAACGAAGCGATTGCCGATCTGAATGGATCGCTCTTTCCCTTCGGCTGGGCAAAATTGCTGTGGCGCTTAAAAGTCAGCGGTGTGCGAACTGCGCGAGTGCCGCTGATGGGGGTACGTGACGAGTATCAGTTTAGCCGCATTGGCCCGGTGATCGCGCTGCTGCTGATTGAAGCATTACGCGATCCGTTTGCTCGCAGGAAGATTGATGCGCTGGAGATGTCATGGATCCTCGAAACCAATACAGGCATGAATAACATGCTGGAACGCATTGGGGCGGAGCCGTATAAACGTTACCGGTTGTATGAAAAGCACATTTAATACCAGATCCCATTAAGCGCAGGGGCGGTCCCCTCGCCCCAGGGGAAGAGGGGGAGGGCGAAAACTCGGCTCACATTCCCCCCGGATTCATCTCCAGAGGCACCGCCGAGCGAATCAAGTGGTGGCCTTCCAGCTCGATATCGTGGAGATTCTTTTTTACGGTCATCACGTGATCGCGGGCGGCGCGCTGGGCGACGTGCGGCAGCCGCTGCAAAACCGCGTTATAGATCCGCGCATGTTGGCGATCGATCTGTTTCTTCTGCTGTGGTCGATGGTAGAGATTATTCACGCTGGCAAACACCGAATTAAACATCAGGTCGGTCAATGATTGCAGAGTAAACACCAGCACCTGATTGTGGGAAGCCTGACAAATTGCCCGATGAAAAGCGTGATCCAACTGCGCATGTTCGATCAGCGAAATCTCTTTGTTGTTCTCACTGGCGGCGAGCATTTTTTCATAACAGCGGGTAATCAAGACAAAATCAGCCTGGGTTCCCAGCGTTGCCGCCAGCCTTGCCGATTCACCTTCCAGCAGTGCGCGAACGTCGAGCAGATCGTACAGCGTTCGCGGCTGCGTACTGAACAGATGGATTAGCGGGCTGGTGTCCTGCACCCGATCAAGACGAGCCACACGGGAATCACGCCCCTGCGCCGTTTCAATAATCCCGCGCCCGCGCAGCACGGTCAGTCCTTCACGCAGTGCGGAGCGTGAGAAGCCGAGCTTTTCACACAGTCGGCGCTCTGAAGGAAGCGGCTGCCCAACTTTCAACACGCCGTCGATAATCAACCGTTCGATACTCTCTGCAACCACTTCGCAAATAGGGCGACGCTCATCTTTCATTGCCGGACCTCGTGCACAGGTAGGACCAATTTTTCTGTTCTTAATTTGCAAAACACGTACATCACGTAAGTGATTATGTTACATCAATTTAACATTAAGTTAACCGAGGCAAGGTCACAGAGCTGGAAAAAAAATGGTCTGACCGGTAGCTAAAGAGATAGACGAAAACAAAAAGCCCGCTTAATAACTGTTCACAGAAGCAGCGCGCAAAAATCAGCTGCCACACAACACAACAAAGCGAAGCCTACTCATGAGCATCTTGTACGAAGAGCGTCTTGATGGCGCTTTACCCGATGTCGACCGCACATCGGTACTGATGGCACTGCGTGAGCATGTCCCAGGACTCGAGATCCTGCATACCGATGAGGAGATCATTCCTTACGAGTGTGACGGGTTGAGCGCGTATCGCACGCGTCCATTACTGGTTGTTCTGCCTAAGCAGATGGAACAGGTGGCAGCGATTCTGGCTGTCTGCCACCGTCTGCGTGTACCGGTAGTGACCCGTGGCGCAGGCACCGGGCTTTCTGGCGGCGCGTTGCCGCTGGAAAAAGGTGTGTTGTTGGTGATGGCGCGCTTTAAAGAAATCCTCGACATTAACCCCGTCGGTCGCCGCGCGCGCGTGCAGCCGGGCGTACGTAACCTGGCGATTTCCCAGGCCGTAGCGCCGCATAATCTCTATTACGCACCGGATCCCTCCTCGCAAATCGCCTGTTCTATTGGCGGCAACGTGGCGGAAAACGCCGGAGGCGTCCACTGCCTGAAATATGGTCTGACCGTACATAACCTGCTGAAAATCGAAGTGCAAACGCTGGACGGCGAGGCGCTGACGTTGGGATCGGACGCGCTGGATTCGCCTGGTTTTGACCTGCTGGCGCTGTTCACCGGATCGGAAGGTATGCTCGGCGTGACCACCGAAGTGACGGTAAAACTGCTGCCAAAGCCCCCCGTGGCGCGCGTGTTGTTAGCCAGCTTTGACTCGGTAGAAAAAGCCGGGCTTGCCGTCGGTGACATCATCGCCAATGGCATTATCCCCGGCGGGCTGGAGATGATGGATAACCTGTCGATCCGCGCGGCGGAAGATTTTATTCATGCTGGTTATCCCGTCGATGCCGAAGCGATTTTGTTGTGCGAGCTGGACGGCGTGGAGTCTGACGTTCAGGAAGACTGCGAGCGGGTTAACGACATCTTACTAAAAGCGGGCGCGACTGACGTCCGTCTGGCACAGGACGAAGCGGAGCGTGTGCGTTTCTGGGCCGGTCGCAAAAACGCCTTCCCGGCGGTGGGGCGTATCTCGCCGGATTACTACTGTATGGACGGCACCATTCCGCGCCGTGCGCTGCCTGGCGTACTGGAAGGCATTGCCCGTTTATCACAGCAATATGATTTACGCGTTGCCAACGTCTTTCACGCGGGAGACGGCAACATGCACCCGTTAATCCTTTTCGATGCCAACGAACCCGGTGAATTTGCCCGTGCGGAAGAGTTGGGTGGGAAGATCCTCGAACTCTGCGTCGAAGTGGGCGGCAGCATCAGTGGGGAACATGGCATCGGGCGCGAAAAAATCAATCAAATGTGCGCCCAGTTCAACAGCGATGAAATCACGACCTTCCATGCGGTCAAGGCGGCGTTTGACCCTGATGGTTTGCTGAACCCAGGGAAAAACATTCCCACACTGCACCGCTGCGCTGAATTTGGTGCCATGCACGTGCATCACGGTCATTTACCTTTCCCTGAACTGGAGCGTTTCTGATGCTACGCGAGTGTGATTACAGCCAGGTGCTACTGGAGCAGGTGAGTCAGGCGATTAGCGATAAAACGCCGCTGGTAATTCAGGGAAGCAATAGCAAAGCCTTTTTAGGTCGCCCTGTCACCGGGCAAACGCTGGATGTGCGTTGTCATCGCGGCATTGTTAATTACGACCCGACCGAACTGGTGATTACCGCTCGCGCTGGAACGCCGCTGGTGGCGATTGAAGCGGCGCTGGAGAGCGCCGGGCAAATGCTCCCCTGCGAGCCGCCGCATTATGGTGAAGAAGCCACCTGGGGCGGGATGGTCGCCTGCGGGCTGGCGGGGCCGCGTCGCCCGTGGAGCGGATCGGTACGCGATTTTGTCCTCGGTACGCGCATCATTACCGGCACTGGAAAACATCTGCGCTTTGGCGGCGAAGTGATGAAAAACGTCGCCGGATACGATCTCTCGCGGTTAATGGCCGGAAGCTACGGTTGTCTTGGCGTACTCACTGAAATCTCAATGAAAGTGTTGCCGCGACCGCGCGCCACCCTGAGCCTGCGTCGGGAAATCAGCCTGCAAGAAGCCATGAACGAAATCGCCCAGTGGCAACTCCAGCCGCTACCCATTAGTGGCTTATGTTACTTCGACAATGCGTTGTGGATCCGCCTTGAGGGCGGCGAAGGATCGGTAAAAGCAGCGCGTGAACTGCTGGGGGGCGAAGAGGTTGCGGGTCAGTTCTGGCAGCAATTGCGTGAACAACAACTGCCGTTCTTCTCATTACCGGGCACTTTATGGCGCATTTCCTTACCTACCGATGCGCCGATGATGGATTTACCCGGCGAGCAACTGATCGACTGGGGCGGGGCGTTACGCTGGCTGAAATCGACAGCCGATGACAATCAAATCCACCGCATCGCCCGCAACGCTGGCGGTCATGCGACTCGCTTTAGTGCCGGAGATGGCGGCTTTGCTCCGCTACCGGCTCCTTTATTCCGCTATCACCAGCAGCTTAAACAGCAGCTCGACCCTTGCGGCGTGTTTAACCCCGGTCGCATGTACGCGGAACTTTGAGGAGCAGGCTATGCAAACCCGATTAACCGAAGAGATGCGTCAGAACGCGCGGGCGCTGGAAGCCGACAGCATCCTGCGTGCCTGTGTTCACTGCGGATTTTGTACCGCAACCTGCCCAACCTATCAGCTTCTGGGGGATGAACTGGACGGGCCGCGCGGGCGCATCTATCTGATTAAACAGGTGCTGGAAGGCAACGAAGTTACGCTTAAAACACAGGAGCATCTCGATCGCTGTCTCACTTGTCGCAACTGTGAAACCACCTGTCCTTCTGGTGTGCGCTATCACACTCTGCTGGATATCGGGCGTGATATTGTCGAGCAGAAAGTGAAACGCCCACTGCCGGAGCGAATGCTGCGCGAAGGGCTGCGCCAGGTGGTGCCGCGTCCGGCAGTCTTCCGCGCGCTGACGCAGGTAGGCCTGGTGCTGCGACCGTTTTTGCCAGAGCAGCTCAGAGCAAAACTGCCCGCCGAAACCGTGAAGGCCAAACCACGTCCACCGCTGCGCCATAAGCGTCGGGTTTTAATGCTGGAAGGCTGCGCCCAGCCTACGCTTTCGCCCAACACCAACGCGGCAACCGCGCGGGTGCTGGATCGTCTGGGGATCAGCGTCATGCCAGCTAACGAAGCAGGCTGTTGTGGGGCAGTGGACTATCATCTTAATGCGCAGGAAAAGGGCTTAGCGCGTGCGCGAAATAACATTGATGCCTGGTGGCCTGCGATTGAAGCGGGTGCCGAGGCTATTTTGCAGACTGCCAGCGGCTGTGGCGCGTTCGTCAAAGAGTATGGGCAGATGCTGAAAAACGATGCGCTGTATGCCGATAAAGCGCGTCAGGTCAGTGAACTGGCGGTCGATTTAGTCGAACTGTTGCGCGAGGAACCGCTGGAAAAACTGGCAATTCGCGGCGATAAAAAACTGGCCTTCCACTGCCCGTGTACTCTGCAACATGCGCAAAAGCTGAACGGCGAAGTGGAAAAAGTGTTACTTCGTCTTGGATTTACCTTAACCGACGTTCCCGACAGCCATCTGTGCTGCGGGTCGGCGGGAACATATGCGTTAACGCATCCCGATCTGGCGCGCCAGCTACGGGATAACAAAATGAATGCGCTGGAAAGCGGCAAACCGGAAATGATCGTCACCGCCAACATTGGTTGCCAGACGCATCTGGCGAGCGCCGGTCGTACCTCTGTGCGTCACTGGATTGAAATTGTAGAACAAGCCCTTGAAAAGGAATAACAAAATGAAAACTAAAGTCATTCTTAGCCAGCAAATGGCGAGTGCAATTATTGCCGCAGGTCAGGAAGAGGCGCAGAAAAATAACTGGTCTGTTTCCATTGCTGTTGCAGATGACGGCGGTCATCTGCTGGCGTTAAGCCGCATGGATGATTGCGCGCCAATTGCGGCTTACATCTCCCAGGAGAAAGCGCGTACCGCCTCGCTGGGGCGTCGTGAAACTAAGGGCTATGAAGAGATGGTGAACAACGGACGTACCGCGTTTGTGACGGCACCGTTACTGACGTCGCTGGAAGGCGGCGTACCGGTTGTTGTTGATGGGCAAATTATTGGTGCCGTGGGCGTTTCTGGTTTAACCGGAGCACAGGATGCGCAGGTCGCGAAAGCGGCAGCAGCGGTGTTGGCGAAATAAGCGAAAACGAGGATATAAATAATGAGTGAGACCATAACCCAGGGCCGTTTACGCATTGACGCCAATTTTAAACGTTTTGTGGATGAAGAAGTTTTACCGGGCGTGGAACTGGATGCTGCCGCGTTCTGGCGCAATGTTGATGAGATTGTTCACGATCTGGCGCCAGAAAATCGTCAGTTGCTGGCAGAACGCGATCGCATTCAGGCGGCGCTCGACGAGTGGCATCGCAGCAATCCAGGGCCGGTAAAAGACAAAGCGGCCTATAAATCTTTCCTGCGTGAACTGGGCTACCTGGTGCCGCAACCGGAGCACGTGACGGTGGAAACCACGGGCATCGACAGTGAAATTACCAGTCAGGCGGGGCCACAGCTGGTGGTTCCGGCAATGAACGCCCGCTATGCGCTGAACGCGGCGAACGCCCGCTGGGGTTCACTGTACGACGCGCTGTACGGCAGCGACATCATCCCGCAGGAAGGGGCGATGGTCAGCGGCTACGATCCGCAGCGCGGCGAGCAGGTTATCGCCTGGGTTCGGCGTTTTCTCGACGAATCACTGCCGCTGGAAAATGGCAGCTATCAGGATGCGGTGGCGTTTAGCGTGGTCGATAAACAATTACGTATCCAGTTGAAAAATGGCACGGAAACCACGTTACGTACCCCGGCGCAGTTTGTCGGTTATCGTGGTGATGCCGCTGCGCCGGGCTGCATTTTGCTGAAAAATAACGGTTTGCATATCGAGCTGCAAATCGATGCCAACGGGCGGATTGGCAAAGACGATCCGGCGCACATCAACGATGTTATCGTCGAAGCTGCCATCAGTACCATTCTCGACTGCGAAGATTCGGTCGCTGCGGTTGATGCGGAAGATAAAATCCTGCTGTACCGCAACCTGCTGGGGCTGATGCAGGGCACTCTGCAAGAGAAGATGGAGAAAAACGGTCGGCAAATCGTGCGTAAACTGAATGACGATCGTCATTACACCGCCGCCGATGGCTCTGAAATTTCTCTGCACGGGCGCTCGCTGCTGTTTATCCGTAACGTGGGTCATTTGATGACCATTCCCGTGATTTGGGACAGCGAAGGCAATGAAATTCCGGAAGGTATTCTTGATGGCGTCATGACTGGCGCGATTGCCCTCTACGATTTAAAAGTGCAGAAAAACTCGCGTACCGGCAGCGTCTATATTGTGAAACCGAAAATGCACGGTCCGCAGGAAGTGGCGTTCGCCAACAAACTGTTTACCCGCATTGAGACGATGCTCGGCATGGCACCGAATACCCTGAAAATGGGCATTATGGATGAAGAACGCCGAACCTCGCTGAACTTACGTAGCTGTATCGCCCAGGCGCGCAACCGCGTGGCGTTCATCAACACCGGCTTCCTCGACCGTACCGGCGATGAGATGCATTCGGTGATGGAAGCGGGGCCGATGTTGCGTAAAAACCAGATGAAATCGACGCCGTGGATCAAAGCCTACGAGCGCAATAACGTGCTGTCTGGTTTGTTCTGTGGGCTGCGCGGTAAAGCGCAAATCGGTAAAGGCATGTGGGCAATGCCGGATCTGATGGCTGACATGTACAGCCAGAAGGGCGACCAGTTACGTGCCGGGGCAAACACGGCCTGGGTTCCGTCGCCGACCGCCGCTACGCTCCATGCGCTACACTACCATCAAACCAACGTACAGAGCGTGCAAGCCAACATTGCCAACACAGAGTTCAATGCTGAATTTGAACCGCTGCTGGACGATCTGCTGACCATCCCGGTTGCTGAAAACGCTAACTGGTCGGCGCAAGAGATCCAACAAGAGCTGGATAACAACGTGCAGGGGATTCTGGGGTACGTGGTGCGTTGGGTCGAGCAGGGGATTGGTTGTTCAAAAGTACCGGATATTCACAACGTGGCGCTGATGGAAGACCGTGCAACGCTGCGCATCTCCAGCCAGCATATCGCCAACTGGTTACGTCACGGTATTCTGACTAAAGAACAGGTGCAGGCGTCGCTGGAGAATATGGCGAAAGTGGTGGATCAGCAAAACGCTGGCGATCCGGCGTATCGTCCGATGGTGGGGAATTTCGCTAATTCGTGTGCGTTTAAAGCTGCCAGCGATTTAATCTTCCTCGGCGTGAAACAGCCAAACGGTTATACCGAACCGTTATTACACGCCTGGCGTTTACGCGAAAAAGAAAGTCATTAATAGCAATAGCAAAAGCCCCGGCAAGTTTTATTGTCGGGGCTATTATAGTTACTGCGGTAGTACATTTATCCCGGAAATAACCGGAGCGATTATCAGGGTTTAACAATATTAAATACCCGTAGCGCATCACTAGCGGGATTAAAACAACAATATGGACATCTTAACGATACTCTGCACCTGCGTGTGCGGAACAGAAACCCTTACCCGATATACTTGTTATGCCAGAGGTAGCAATTGCGTTAGCGGCGTGCTGTTGCTGTAAAGTATAACCCCTATATTTTACAGTTCAGTCCTCTTTTGCTTATTACAACCTTAAGTATATCAAGCATATAAAGATAATAAGAGACTGAACAATATGGTTACCTGGACCCAAATGTATATGCCGATGGGAGGACTGGGGCTATCCGCTCTGGTCGCCTTGATCCCGATAATATTCTTCTTCGTTGCACTCGCGGTATTACGTCTGAAAGGACATGTCGCCGGAGCAATAACCCTTATATTATCGATATTGATTGCGATATTCGCCTTTAAAATGCCGATTGATATGGCATTTGCTGCTGCGGGATATGGCTTTATTTATGGCTTATGGCCGATTGCGTGGATTATTGTCGCAGCGGTATTCCTCTATAAATTAACCGTTGCCAGCGGGCAGTTTGATATTATCCGCAGCTCGGTTATCTCCATCACCGACGATCAACGTTTGCAGGTACTACTGATTGGTTTCTCCTTTGGCGCGCTGCTGGAGGGGGCGGCTGGCTTTGGTGCACCGGTGGCGATTACGGGGGCGTTGCTGGTGGGGCTGGGCTTCAAACCGTTATATGCGGCGGGGCTGTGCCTGATTGCCAACACTGCGCCGGTGGCGTTTGGTGCATTGGGCGTGCCGATTCTGGTCGCCGGTCAGGTAACGGGAATCGATCCGTTCGACATCGGTGCAATGGCGGGACGTCAGTTGCCGTTCTTGTCAGTTCTTGTACCGTTCTGGCTGGTGGCGATGATGGACGGCTGGAAAGGGGTGAAAGAGACGTGGCCAGCGGCGCTGGTTGCGGGTGGTAGCTTTGCGGTTACCCAGTTCTTTACCTCTAACTACATTGGTCCTGAACTGCCGGATATTACTTCGGCGCTGGTGAGTATCGTCTCACTTTCTTTATTCCTTAAAGTCTGGCGACCGAAAAATACCGAAACGGCAATCAGCATGGGGCAATCCGCAGGTGCGATGGTGGTGAATAAACCGTCTTCTGGCGGTCCCGTGCCTTCAGAATATAGTCTGGGGCAAATCATTCGCGCCTGGTCACCCTTTTTAATCTTAACGGTGCTGGTCACCATCTGGACGATGAAGCCATTTAAAGCGTTATTTGCGCCGGGCGGTGCGTTTTATTCGCTGGTGATTAATTTCCAGATCCCTCATTTGCATCAGCAGGTACTGAAAGCGGCACCCATTGTCGCCCAGCCGACACCGATGGATGCGGTGTTTAAATTCGACCCGCTGTCCGCTGGCGGCACCGCTATTTTTATTGCGGCGATTATCTCTATCTTCATTCTCGGCGTGGGGATCAAGAAAGGCATTGGCGTCTTTGCCGAAACGCTAATTAGCCTGAAGTGGCCGATATTGTCGATTGGCATGGTGCTGGCATTTGCTTTCGTGACCAACTATTCCGGCATGTCTACCACGCTGGCGCTGGTACTGGCGGGCACTGGCGTGATGTTCCCGTTCTTCTCACCGTTCCTTGGCTGGCTGGGGGTATTCCTTACCGGCTCGGACACATCCTCGAATGCCCTGTTTGGTTCACTGCAATCAACCACCGCGCAGCAAATCAACGTCTCTGACACCCTGCTGGTGGCAGCAAATACCAGCGGCGGCGTGACCGGCAAGATGATCTCTCCGCAATCTATCGCCGTGGCGTGCGCCGCAACAGGCATGGTGGGCCGAGAATCTGAACTGTTCCGCTACACTGTGAAACACAGTCTGATCTTTGCCAGCGTTATTGGCATTATCACGCTGTTGCAGGCGTATGTGTTTACCGGAATGTTAGTCTCGTAAGTCAACAAAGCCGGATGATCGTCAATATCATCCGGCTTCATTCTTTTCTGGTTACATTATTCTGTCTTATTAATTAAAAAAATCATTTCCTGATTTATTATCTATGCGGCAATAATGTTTTGTGTTCAGATAACCCGCTAAATAATTAAGCGCGTGAGAATATCTATTTTTTTGTCCCGCAAAACAAGTCTGTATTAATTATGTTCGCTTGATGAGTAAACACCGTGCTATCTGTTGCTTTTGCAATCGCAATCGTTAAAACTATCAACAACTTGAGATAGTCACATTGTGAATAATTGTTACTTTTTTGTTTGTTAAATCTTTTGATAAATACCCCGACTGACATCGTATAGGGGATATTCTTATAAATTTTACCTGTTTCGTTATCAATAATGCAGTTTTCTTAAGAATGGAGGAAATTATTAGAGAAGATAAAGCATAAAACTATTTCCCCAGTTACGAATCTTTTAACTTTATTTTGTCACTTGCGTTATTAATGAATAAGAAATTTAAATATAAGAAATCGCTTTTAGCGGCTATTTTAAGCGCAACCCTGTTAGCCGGTTGTGATGGCGGTGGTTCAGGATCGTCCTCCGATACTCCGCCTGTAGATTCTGGAACAGGGTCTTTGCCGGAAGTGAAACCTGATCCAACACCAAACCCGGAGCCGACGCCGGAGCCTGAACCTACTCCGGACCCGACACCTGATCCAGAGCCAACGCCAGAACCGGAGCCAGAACCTGTTCCTACTAAAACGGGTTATCTGACCCTGGGCGGAAGCCAGCGGGTAATCGGTGCTAAATGTAATGGTGAATCCAGCGACGGCTTTACTTTTACACCTGGCGAGGACGTTACTTGCGTAGCGGGTAACACGACAATTGCCACCTTCAACACTCAGTCAGAAGCTGCGCGTAGCCTGCGTGCGGTTGAAAAAGTGTCGTTTAGCCTTGAGGACTCGCAAGAACTGGCGGAGTCCGACGACAAGAAAAGCAATGCGCTCTCGCTGGTAACCTCCATGAACAGTTGTCCGGCGGATACAGAACAGGTTTGCCTGACGTTCTCCTCGGTGATCGAGAGTAAACGCTTCGACTCGCTGTATAAGCAAATCGATCTGACTCCGGAAGAGTTCAAAAAGCTGGTCAATGAAGAGGTGGAAAACAATGCCGCGACCGATAAGGCGCCATCCACTCATACTTCACCGGTAGTGCCCGTCACGACGCCGGGAACAAAGCCGGATCTGAACGCTTCCTTCGTGTCGGCTAACGCGGAACAGTTTTATCAGTATCAACCTACGGAAATCATTCTTTCTGAAGGTCGTCTGGTAGATAGCCAGGGGAATGGCGTGGTTGGCGTCAACTACTACACCAATTCAGGGCGTGGTGTAACCGGAGAAAACGGCGAGTTTTCCTTTAGCTGGGGGGAAACCATCTCCTTTGGCATCGACACCTTTGAACTTGGCTCAGTGCGCGGTAACAAGTCGACTATTGCACTGACGGAACTGGGCGATGAAGTTCGCGGGGCAAATATCGATCAGCTGATCCACCGCTATTCGAAAGCCGGACAAAATAATACCCGTGTCGTTCCGGACGATGTGCGCAAGGTCTTTGCTGAATATCCCAACGTGATCAACGAGATTATCAATCTCTCTTTATCCAACGGTGCGACGCTGGGTGAAGGTGATCAAGTTGTTACTCTGCCTAACGAATTTATCGAACAGTTTGAAACGGGTCAGGCCAAAGAGATCGATACTGCAATCTGTGCGAAAACCGACGGTTGTAACTCTCCGCGCTGGTTCTCGCTGACCGCGCGCAGCATTAACGAAGGTCAGATTCAGGGCGTTATCAACAAGCTGTGGGGTGTGGATAAAGATTACAAATCAGTGACGAAATTCCACGTTTTCCATGACTCTACCAACTTCTATGGTAGCACCGGTAATGCGCGTGGTCAGGCGGTGGTGAATATCTCCAACGCGGCATTCCCGATTCTGATGGCGCGTAATGATAAAAACTACTGGCTGGCGTTTGGCGAAAAACGCGCCTGGGATAAAAACGAGCTGGCGTACATTACGGAAGCGCCTTCCATTGTGCGACCGGAGAACGTGACACGCGAAACTGCCACCTTCAACCTGCCGTTTATCTCGCTGGGGCAAGTTGGTGAGGGCAAACTGATGGTTATCGGTAACCCGCACTACAACAGCATCCTGCGTTGCCCGAACGGTTACAGCTGGGAAGGCGGTGTTGATAAAAACGGTCAGTGTATGCGTAACGGTGATTCAAATGACATGAAGCACTTTATGCAGAACGTGTTGCGCTATCTGTCTAACAATAGCTGGACTCCAGACGCGAAAACCAGCATGACCGTGGGCACCAACCTGGATACCGTCTATTTCAAACGTCATGGTCAGGTTACAGGAAACAGTGCTGAGTTCGGCTTCCATCCGGATTTTGCGGGTATCTCCGTTGAACATTTAAGTAGCTATGGCGATCTCGATCCGCAGAAAATGCCGCTGCTGATCCTCAACGGCTTTGAGTATGTGACTCAGGTGGGTAACGATCCCTATGCAATCCCGCTGCGTGCAGACACCAGCAAACCGAAGCTGACTCAGCAGGATGTGACCGATCTGATCGCCTATCTGAACAAAGGCGGATCGGTGCTGATCATGGAAAACGTGATGAGCAACCTTAAGGAAGAGAGCGCATCTGGCTTTGTTCGTCTGCTTGATGCCGCAGGTCTGTCGATGGCACTGAACAAGTCGGTGGTGAATAACGATCCTCAAGGGTATCCGGATCGCGTTCGTCAGCAGCGTGAAAAAGGCATCTGGGTATATGAACGTTATCCGTTTGTCGACGGTAAACCGCCGTATACCATTGATGAAACAACGAAAGAAGTTATCTGGAAATACCAGCAAGAAAACAAGCCTGATGACAAGCCGAAACTGGAAGTGGCCAGCTGGCTGGAAGATGTCGATGGCAAACAGGTCAAGCGTTATGCCTTTATCGATGAGGCGGAGCATGAAACAAACGAGTCCCTGGAGGCGGCAAAGGCAAAAATCCTTAAGGCATTTCCTGGATTAGAGGTGTGTAAGGATCCTGACTACCACTACGAGGTCAACTGCCTGGAACATCGTCCTGGCACGGGTGTTCCGGTAACCGGGGGCATGTATGTTCCGCGCTATACGCAACTGAATCTCAGCGCCGACACCGCGAAAGCGATGCTACAGGCAGCGGATTTGGGAACCAACATTCAGCGCCTGTATCAGCACGAGCTTTACTTCCGTACCAATGGTCGCAAAGGTGAGCGTCTGAGCAGCGTCGATCTGGAACGTCTGTACCAGAACATGTCGGTCTGGCTGTGGAACGATACAGAATACCGCTATGAAAACGACAAGGATGACGAGCTGGGCTTTAAAACGTTCACCGAGTTCCTGAACTGCTACGCCAACAATGCTTACACCAAAGGCACGCAGTGCTCCGCAGAGCTGAAACAATCGCTTGTCGATAACAAGATGATCTACGGTGAAAGTAGCGGCAAAGCGGGCATGATGAACCCGAGCTATCCGCTCAACTATATGGAAAAACCGCTGACGCGTCTGATGCTGGGGCGTTCTTGGTGGGATCTGAACATCAAAGTTGATGTCGAGAAGTATCCGGGAGCGGTATCGGCAGAGGGTGAGAATGTTACTGAAACCATCAGCCTGTACTCGAATCCGACCAAATGGTTTGCGGGTAACATGCAGTCTACTGGTCTGTGGGCTCCGGCTCAGAAAGAGGTCACCATCGAGTCTACGGCGGACGTTCCTGTGACTGTCACCGTGGCGCTGGCTGACGACCTGACCGGACGTGAGAAGCATGAAGTCGCGCTGAACCGTCCGCCGAGAGTGACTAAAACGTATACTCTGGAGGCTAATGGTACGGTGAAGTTTACGGTTCCTTACGGTGGTCTGATTTATATCAAGGGCGACAGCAAGGAGAATAATAAATCTGCCAGCTTCACCTTTACCGGTGTGGTAAAAGCGCCGTTCTATAAAGACGGTAAATGGAAAAACGCTCTGAACTCACCGGCGCCGTTGGGTGAGCTGGAGTCAGACTCTTTCGTCTACACCACGCCGAAGAAGAACCTTGAGGCCAGCAATTTCACTGGTGGCGTAGCAGAATTCGCTAAAGATCTGGATACTTTTGCCAGCTCGATGAATGACTTCTACGGTCGTGATGGCGAGCAAGGTAAGCACCGGATGTTTACCTATAAAGCATTGACGGGGCATAAACACCGTTTCGCCAACGATGTGCAGATCTCCATTGGTGATGCGCACTCTGGTTATCCGGTAATGAACAGCAGCTTCTCGACGAACAGCACCACGCTGCCGACGACGCCGCTGAACGACTGGCTGATCTGGCACGAAGTAGGGCACAACGCTGCAGAAACGCCACTGACTGTACCGGGCGCAACTGAAGTAGCGAACAACGTGCTGGCGCTGTACATGCAGGATCGCTATCTCGGCAAGATGAACCGTGTCGCTGACGATATTACCGTTGCGCCGGAATATCTGAACGAGAGCAACGGTCAGGCATGGGCGCGCGGCGGTGCGGGTGACCGTCTGCTGATGTACGCACAGTTGAAGGAATGGGCAGAGAAAAACTTTGATATCAAGAAATGGTATCCAGATGGCACTCCTCTGCCTAAGTTCTACAGCGATCGTGAAGGGATGAAAGGCTGGAACCTGTTCCAGTTGATGCATCGTAAAGCACGCGGCGATGATGTCGGTGATAGCACCTTCGGCGGCAAGAATTACTGTGCCGAATCCAACGGTAACGCTGCCGACACGCTGATGCTGTGTGCCTCCTGGGTAGCCCAGACGGATCTTTCCGCGTTCTTTAAGAAATGGAATCCGGGTGCGAATGCTTACCAGCTGCCGGGGGCGAGCGAGATGAGCTTCGAGGGCGGTGTGAGCCAGTCGGCTTACAACAAGCTCGCGGCGCTTAATCTGCCGAAACCGGAACAGGGGCCGGAAACCATTAACAAGGTTACCGAGCATAAGATGTCTGCCGAGTAAGCCTGTATGCCGGATAAGGCGTTCACGCCGCATCCGGCATGATATAAGGCGCATCGGGTTAACACATATGCCCGATGCGCCATCTTATCGGGTCTTCAGGGAAAGCCGCGATTACTTGCGTTGGCAGATACCTGTAGGCCGGATAAGGCGTTTTACGCCGCATCCGGCAAGTTACAACAAACAACCTTTAACCATGCATTTTGATGTTTTTCAGCAATATCCAGCGGTGATGCCCATCCTGGCAACCGTTGGAGGATTAATCATCGGCAGTTTTTTGAATGTGGTGATTTGGCGTTACCCCATCATGCTTCGCCAACAAATGGCGGAGTTTCAGGGGGAAACTCCGAGTGCGCAGTCAAAAATAAGCCTTGCCCTGCCACGTTCGCACTGTCCGCATTGCCAGCAGACCATCCGCGTTCGTGACAACATTCCGCTGCTCTCCTGGCTGATGCTCAAAGGGCGCTGCCGTGACTGTCAGGCGAAAATCAGCAAGCGTTATCCGCTGGTGGAGTTATTGACGGCACTCGCTTTTTTGCTGGCGAGTCTGGTCTGGCCGGAAAGTGGATGGGGGCTGGCGGTGATGATATTATCCGCCTGGCTGATTGCCGCGAGCATCATCGACCTCGATAACCAATGGCTCCCCGATGTCTTTACTCAGGGCGTATTGTGGACGGGGCTGATTGCGGCATGGGCGCAGCAGAGTCCGCTCACGCTACAAGACGCAGTTACTGGCGTACTGGTAGGGTTTATCTCTTTTTACTCGCTGCGCTGGATAGCCGGAATAGTTCTGCGTAAAGAAGCATTAGGCATGGGCGATGTATTACTCTTCGCCGCTTTAGGTGGCTGGGTGGGGGCGTTGTCGCTGCCCAATGTTGCTTTAATCGCCTCATGCTGCGGCCTGATATATGCCGTTATTACAAAGAAAGGATCAACCACGCTGCCTTTTGGACCGTGTTTAAGTCTGGGCGGTATAGCAACACTTTATCTACAGGCATTGCTTTAATGATAACAATGTCATTATCGAAGTGACATTTTTACTCTTATTAATAACCTTAGAGATTATTAACCATGTCGATAAAACAGATGCCAGGGAGGGTATTAATATCGCTATTGTTGAGCGTTACAGGATTATTAAGTGGCTGCGCCAGCCATAATGAAAACGCCAGTTTACTGGCGAAAAAACAGGCGCAAAATATCAGTCAAAACCTGCCAATTAAATCTGCGGGATATACCTTAGTGCTGGCGCAAAGTAGCGGCACGACGGTAAAAATGACCATTATCAGCGAAGCGGGTGCCCAGACCACGCAGACGCCTGACGCCTTTTTAACCAGCTATCAACGACAAATGTGCGCTGACCCGACGGTGAAATTAATGATTACCGAGGGAATTAATTACAGCATAACGATTAATGATACACGTACAGGTAACCAGTATCAGCGGAAACTGGATCGCACCACCTGTGGAATAGTCAAAGCATAACGTCGGGTATATAAATTGGCGCGGGTTGTTTTTCGTGACGCACGAATTTATCTCATTCAGTGGCTGACTAAAATTCGTCACACTCTTAGCCAGAGACAATCTCTTAATACAGACAAAGAGCATCTGCGAAAAATTGTACGCGCGATGTTCTGGCTGATGCTGCTTATTATTTCTGCAAAAATGGCGTATTCACTCTGGCGCTATATCTCCTTTTCTGCGGAATATACGGCGGTTTCCCCATCGGCGAATAAACCGGCACGTGCGGATGCAAAAAAGTTCGATAAAAAAGACGTGCAATTAATCAGCCAGCAAAACTGGTTTGGCAAATATCAGCCCGTCGCCGCGCCGGTAAAGCAACCCGAACCAGCGCCTGTGGCAGAAACGCGTCTTAACGTGGTGCTGCGCGGGATCGCCTTTGGTGCCAGACCCGGTGCGGTTATTGAAGAAGGCGGCAAACAGCAGGTCTATTTGCAGGGGGAACGGCTTGGTTCTCACAACGCGGTGATTGAGGAAATCAATCGCGACCATGTGATGCTGCGCTATCAGGGAAAAATGGAGCGCCTCAGTCTGGCAGAAGAGGAGCGTTCTACCGTAGCCGTGACCAACAAAAAAGCCGTCAGTGACGAAGCAAAGCAAGCTGTTGTTGAGCCTGCTGCCAGTGCGCCAGTTGAGATCCCGGCAGCCGTGCGTCAGGCGCTGGCGAAAGATCCGCAGAAAATTTTTAACTATATCCAGCTTACGCCCGTGCGTAAGGAGGGGATTGTCGGTTATGCAGTGAAACCGGGGGCAGATCGTTCTCTGTTCGATGCCAGCGGTTTCAAGGAAGGCGATATCGCCATTGCGTTAAATCAGCAGGATTTCACTGATCCACGAGCAATGATTGCTCTGATGCGGCAGTTACCTTCAATGGATTCCATTCAACTTACGGTTTTACGCAAGGGTGCGCGCTACGACATTTCCATCGCGCTGCGCTAACCGCATTTAATCCAGGAGAATCATTCATCGTGTTTTGGCGTGATATTACGTTGTCGGTCTGGCGTAAGAAGACAACTGGCCTCAAAACAAAAAAGCGTTTACTGCCGCTGGTGCTGGCAGCGGCATTATGTAGTTCACCGGTCTGGGCGGAAGAAGCCACCTTTACCGCCAATTTTAAAGATACCGACCTGAAATCGTTCATCGAAACCGTCGGCGCTAACCTTAATAAAACCATCATTATGGGACCAGGCGTACAGGGGAAAGTGAGTATTCGCACCATGACCCCGCTCAATGAACGCCAGTATTACCAGCTATTCCTTAACCTGCTGGAAGCGCAGGGGTATGCCGTCGTACCGATGGAAAACGATGTGCTGAAGGTGGTGAAATCCAGCGCCGCGAAAGTCGAGCCGCTGCCGCTGGTCGGTGAAGGCAGCGACAACTACGCGGGCGATGAAATGGTCACCAAAGTAGTGCCGGTACGTAATGTGTCGGTCCGCGAACTGGCACCGATTTTGCGCCAGATGATCGACAGCGCAGGCTCAGGCAACGTTGTTAATTACGATCCCTCCAACGTGATTATGCTTACCGGACGCGCCTCGGTTGTGGAACGGCTGACGGAAGTGATCCAGCGCGTGGATCACGCGGGAAATCGCACTGAAGAGGTGATCCCGCTGGATAACGCCTCGGCTTCGGAAATTGCCCGCGTGCTGGAAAGCCTGACCAAAAACAGCGGCGAGAACCAGCCAGCGACGCTGAAATCACAGATTGTCGCCGATGAACGCACCAACAGCGTGATTATCAGCGGCGATCCCGCCACGCGGGATAAAATGCGCCGCCTGATCCGTCGTCTGGACTCAGAAATGGAGCGCAGCGGCAACAGCCAGGTGTTCTATCTCAAATACAGCAAAGCCGAAGATCTGGTCGATGTTCTGAAACAGGTCAGCGGCACGCTCACCGCCGCTAAAGAAGAGGCGGAAGGCACGGTCGGTAGCGGGCGTGAGGTTGTCTCCATCGCCGCCAGTAAACACAGTAATGCCCTGATTGTTACCGCGCCGCAGGACATCATGCAGTCGCTGCAAAGCGTGATTGAACAACTGGATATTCGCCGTGCTCAGGTGCATGTCGAGGCGTTGATCGTGGAAGTTGCCGAAGGCAGCAATATCAACTTCGGCGTACAGTGGGCGTCGAAAGATGCCGGGTTAATGCAGTTTGCCAACGGCACGCAGATCCCTATCGGCACGCTGGGGGCGGCGATTTCTCAGGCGAAACCGCAGAAAGGCTCCACGGTGATCAGCGAAAACGGTGCCACCACCATTAACCCGGATACCAACGGCGATCTCTCCACGCTCGCTCAGCTACTTTCCGGCTTTAGCGGTACGGCGGTTGGCGTGGTGAAAGGCGACTGGATGGCGCTGGTGCAGGCGGTTAAAAACGACTCCAGCTCTAACGTGCTCTCCACGCCGAGCATCACCACGCTGGACAACCAGGAAGCCTTCTTCATGGTGGGGCAGGATGTTCCGGTATTAACCGGATCTACCGTTGGCTCCAATAACAGCAATCCTTTCAACACGGTAGAGAGGAAAAAAGTCGGCATCATGCTGAAAGTCACGCCGCAGATTAACGAAGGTAACGCGGTACAGATGGTGATTGAGCAGGAAGTCTCGAAAGTGGAAGGGCAGACCAGCCTCGATGTGGTGTTTGGTGAGCGCAAACTGAAAACCACCGTGCTAGCTAACGATGGTGAGCTGATCGTGCTTGGCGGTCTGATGGACGACCAGGCGGGAGAAAGCGTGGCGAAAGTGCCGTTGCTGGGCGATATCCCGTTGATTGGTAACCTGTTTAAATCGACGGCAGATAAAAAAGAAAAACGTAACCTGATGGTGTTTATCCGCCCGACGATTCTGCGTGACGGTATGGCGGCAGACGGCGTGTCGCAGCGCAAATATAACTATATGCGCGCCGAGCAGATTTATCGCGATGAGCAAGGCTTAAGCCTGATGCCGCACACCGCGCAGCCGGTACTGCCAGCGCAAAACCAGGCCCTACCGCCGGAAGTACGTGCATTCCTCAATGCCGGGAGAACGCGTTAATGGTGCCTGTAGCACAGGAAACCACCGCTAACACCGTGCGTCTGCCCTACAGTTTCAGCCGTCGGTTTAGCCTGGTGGCATGGTGCGAAGCGTCGCTGGAGATCCTCCATGTGCATCCGTTGTCGCTCTCTGTTTTGCAGGAGCTGCAACGGGGGCTGAACGCGCCCTTTACGCTGCGGCAAATCGATGAGGCCGAGTTTGAACAGCGGCTGAATGCGGTCTGGCAGCGGGACTCTTCCGAGGCTCGCCAGCTGATGGAAGATCTCGGTTCTGCCGAGGACTTTTTTACCCTCGCAGAAGAGCTGCCGGAAACGGAAGATCTGCTGGAAAGTGACGACGATGCGCCAATCATCAAACTGATCAACGCCATGCTGGCAGAGGCGATTAAAGAAGGCGCTTCGGATATCCACATCGAGACGTTTGAAAAGAGTCTGGTGATCCGTTTTCGTGTTGACGGCACATTACATGAAATGCTGCGTCCGGGGCGCAAACTGGCCTCGCTGCTGGTATCGCGTATTAAGGTGATGGCACGGCTGGATATCGCCGAAAAGCGCGTACCGCAGGATGGACGTATTGCGCTGCTGCTGGGCGGTCGGGCGATTGACGTGCGTGTCTCCACCATGCCATCCGCCTGGGGCGAGCGCGTGGTGCTGCGACTGCTGGACAAAAACCAGGCCCGCCTGACGCTGGAGCGTCTGGGGTTGAGCCATGAACTGACCGCGCAGTTGCGCCAGCTGTTACACAAACCGCACGGTATCTTTCTGGTGACGGGGCCGACAGGTTCCGGCAAAAGCACCACGCTGTACGCCGGATTGCAGGAGCTGAACAACCATTCGCGCAACATTCTCACGGTTGAAGACCCTATCGAATACATGATTGAAGGGATCGGTCAGACGCAGGTCAACACCCGCGTCGGCATGACCTTCGCCCGTGGCCTGCGCGCGATTTTGCGTCAGGACCCGGATGTGGTGATGGTCGGTGAAATCCGCGATACCGAAACCGCAGAAATCGCGGTTCAGGCGTCGCTCACTGGGCACCTGGTACTTTCCACGCTGCATACCAACACGGCGGTGGGGGCGATTACGCGTTTGCAGGATATGGGCGTGGAGCCTTTCCTGCTCTCTTCCAGTCTGACGGGCGTGATGGCGCAGCGGCTGATTCGCACGCTGTGCCCCGACTGCCGCCAGCCCGTGCCTGCCACCGACGAAGAAAAACGCCTGCTGGGGATTACCGATGCGCGAACCGTCACTCTGTACCATCCGCAGGGCTGTCCCGCCTGTAATCACAAAGGCTTTCGCGGACGTACTGCCATCCATGAGCTGATCGTGGTGGACGCCACATTGCGTGATTTGATCCACCGTCAGGCCGGGGAACTGGAGCTGGAACGTTATGTCCGGCAACACTCTGCGGGTATCCGCAGCAACGGCATTGAGAAAGTGCTCGCCGGAGAAACCTCTCTCGATGAAGTTCTGCGGGTAACCATGGAGGCGTAATGGCACTGTTTTACTATCAGGCGCTGGAGCGTAATGGTCGCAAAACCAAAGGCATGATTGAGGCGGATTCCGCGCGTCATGCCCGCCAGTTGTTACGCGGTAAAGACCTCATTCCCGTGCACATTGAAGCCCGGCTGAATGCTTCGTCAGGGGGAATGTTGCAGCGTCGGCGGCACGCAAATCGTCGCGTGGCGGCGGCAGATCTGGCGCTGTTCACGCGCCAACTGGCAACGCTGGTGCAGGCAGCAATGCCGCTGGAAACCTGCTTACAGGCGGTCAGTGAGCAAAGTGAAAAACTGCATGTAAAAAGCCTCGGAATGGCGCTACGCAGCCGGATTCAGGAGGGTTACACCCTGTCGGACAGCCTGCGCGAACATCCCCGCGTCTTTGATTCTCTGTTTTGTTCGATGGTGGCTGCCGGAGAAAAATCCGGGCATCTCGACGTGGTGCTCAATCGCCTGGCGGATTACACCGAACAGCGCCAGCGCCTGAAATCACGACTGTTGCAGGCCATGCTCTATCCGCTGGTATTGCTGGTGGTGGCAACAGGCGTGGTCACTATTTTGCTGACAGCGGTAGTGCCGAAAATTATCGAACAGTTTGATCATCTCGGACACGCGCTGCCCGCTTCCACCCGCGCGCTTATCGCCATGAGCGACGCGTTACAGGCCAGCGGCGTTTACTGGCTGGTAGGTTTGCTGGGACTTCTGGTGCTCGGGCAACGGCTACTCAAAAATCCTGCTATGCGACTGCGCTGGGATAAAACCTTGCTGCGCCTGCCCGTGACGGGGCGGGTTGCGCGCGGGCTGAATACGGCGCGTTTTTCCCGCACTTTAAGCATCCTCACTGCCAGCAGTGTTCCGCTACTGGAAGGCATTCAGACCGCCGCCGCCGTGTCGGCAAATCGCTATGTCGAGCAACAACTGCTGCTGGCGGCAGATCGCGTCCGCGAAGGAAGCAGTCTGCGCGCCGCGCTGGCGGAGTTGCGCCTGTTCCCGCCGATGATGTTGTACATGATCGCCTCCGGTGAACAGAGCGGCGAGCTAGAAACCATGCTTGAACAGGCCGCAGTCAACCAGGAGCGGGAATTTGATACCCAGGTGGGGCTGGCATTAGGGCTGTTTGAACCGGCGCTGGTGGTGATGATGGCGGGCGTGGTGCTGTTTATCGTCATCGCCATCCTCGAACCAATGCTGCAACTGAACAATATGGTTGGAATGTAATTTACGGAGTTATCACATGAATTCATTATCCCGCACACAAAAACCACGGGCAGGTTTTACCCTGCTGGAAGTGATGGTGGTGATTGTTATTCTTGGCGTTCTGGCAAGCCTGGTGGTGCCTAACCTGCTGGGCAACAAAGAGAAAGCGGATCGGCAAAAAGCCATCAGCGATATCGTGGCGCTGGAAAACGCGCTGGATATGTACCGACTGGATAACGGGCGTTATCCGACCACCGAGCAGGGGCTTGAGGCGCTGATCCAGCAACCGGCCAATATGGCGGATTCCCGCAACTACCGTCCAGGTGGATACATTAAACGATTGCCAAAAGATCCGTGGGGCAATGATTATCAGTATCTCAGCCCCGGTGAAAAAGGGATGTTTGATGTTTACACCTTAGGGGCGGATGGTCAGGAAAACGGAGAAGGCGCTGGCGCAGATATCGGTAACTGGAATTTGCAGGAGTTTCAGTAATCAGTGCCTGGACGCGGATTCACTCTTCTGGAAATCATGCTGGTGATTTTCCTTATCGGCCTTGCCAGTGTGGGCGTGGTACAGACTTTTGCGACCGATTCTGAATCGCCCGCGAAAAAAGCGGCGCAGGATTTTCTGACTCGCTTGGCGCAGTTTAAGGACAGGGCAGTGATCGAAGGGAAAACACTCGGTGTGTTAATCGACCCGCCTGGCTACCAGTTTATGCAGCGTCGTCAGGGGCAGTGGTTGCCCGTTTCTGCGACCCGGTTATCGGCACAGGTTACGGTGCCGAAACAGGTGCAGATGCTGTTACAACCCGGAAGTGATATCTGGCAGAAGGAATATACTCTGGAGCTGCAACGTCGTCGCCTGACGCTGCATGATATTGAACTGGAGCTGCAAAAAGAGGCGAAAAAGAAGACGCCGCAGATCCGTTTTTCGCCTTTTGAACCCGCCACGCCGTTTACGCTGCGATTCTATTCGGCGGCGCAAAACGCATGTTGGGCGGTAAAGCTGGCGCACGATGGCGCGTTATCCCTCAATCAATGTGATGAGAGGATGCCATGAAGCGCGGATTTACGTTGCTGGAAGTGATGCTCGCGCTGGCGATTTTTGCGCTGGCTGCCACGGCAGTGTTACAGATTGCCAGCGGTGCGCTGAGTAATCAGCAAGTTCTTGAGGAGAAAACAGTAGCGGGCTGGGTAGCTGAAAACCAAATCGCACTGCTCTACCTGATGACCCGCGAGCAGCGGGCGGTCAGGCATCAGGGCGAGAGCGATATGGCAGGAAGCCGCTGGTACTGGCGAACCACACCGCTGAATACAGGTAACGCGCTGCTTCAGGCGGTGGATATTGAAGTCAGCCGTCACGAAGACTTTTCGTCGGTGGTTCAGTCACGACGCGCCTGGTTTAGCTCCGTGGGAGGCCAGCAATGAAAAAGACTCGCGCTGGTTTCACGTTACTGGAAATGCTGGTGGCAATCGCCATTTTTGCCTCTCTGGCACTGATGGCACAGCAGGTGACAAACGGCGTTACGCGCGTGAATAGCGCCGTCGCCGAACACGATCAAAAACTAAACCTCATGCAGCAAACGATGAGTTTTCTGACCCACGATCTGACACAAATGATGCCACGCCCGGTAAGAGGCGAGCAGGGGCAGCGGGAACCGGCGTTACTGGTTGGCGCTGGCGTGCTGGCGTCTGAGAGTGAAGGGATACGCTTTGTGCGTGGCGGTGTGGTTAATCCATTGATGCGCCTGCCGCGCAGTAATCTGCTCACCGTCGGTTACCGCATTCATGACGGTTATCTTGAACGATTGTCCTGGCCGCTGACCGATGCAGCAGGCAGTGTGAAGCCAACAACGCAAAAATTAATCCCGGCAGATTCGCTCCGTTTGCAGTTCTACGACGGCACGCGCTGGCAGGAGAGCTGGTCGTCAGGGCAGGCGATCCCTGTGGCGGTGCGCATGACTCTGCATTCGCCGCAATGGGGCGAGATTGAACGCATCTGGTTGTTACGCGGGCCGCAATTATCATGATCACCTCACCACCAAAACGCGGAATGGCACTGGTCGTGGTGCTGATATTGCTGGCGGTCATAATGCTGGTAACCATCACGCTTTCCGGGCGGATGCAACAACAACTTGGGCGAACGCGCAGCCAGCAGGAGTACCAGCAGGCACTGTGGTACAGCGCCAGTGCAGAAAGCCTGGCGCTGAGCGCGCTCAGTCTGAGCCTGAAAAATGAACAACGCGTGCATCTGGCGCAGCTGTGGGCACCCGGCCCTCGTTTTTTTCCTCTGCCGCAGGGGCAAATTGCCGTCACCCTGCGTGACGCACAGGCCTGCTTTAACCTGAATGCTCTCGCTCAGCCGACGACGGCATCGCGTCCGCTTGCGGTACAACAGTTGATTGCCCTGATCTCGCGCCTGGATGTGCCTGCTTATCGAGCCGAACTGATAGCCGAAAGCCTGTGGGAGTTTATTGACGAAGATCGCAGCGTGCAGACGCGTCTGGGGCGTGAAGACAGCGAGTATCTCGCCCGCTCGGTGCCGTTCTATGCCGCGAATCAACCGCTGGCTGATATCAGCGAGATGCGCGTGGTGCAGGGAATGGACGCCGGACTCTATCAAAAACTGAAACCGCTGGTTTGTGCGCTGCCGATGACCCGCCAGCAAATCAACATCAACACCTTAGACGTCACGCAAAGCGTAATTCTTGAGGCGCTGTTTGACCCGTGGTTAAGCCCTGTTCAGGCGCGGGCGTTACTACAACAACGTCCGGCAAAGGGTTGGGAAGATGTCGATCAGTTTCTTGCACAGCCGCTACTTGCTGACGTCGATGAGCGTACTAAAAAACAGCTAAAAACCGTCCTGAGCGTGGACAGCAATTACTTCTGGCTGCGTTCGGATATCACCGTGAATGAGATTGAACTGACGATGAACTCGTTAATTGTCCGCATGGGGCCACAACACTTTTCGGTTCTCTGGCATCAGACAGGAGAAAGTGAGTGAGTTCCATGCTTGAGATTTTTTTCCCGCTTTGCGCCACCGACCCCATCCGCTGGCAGCGCCGTACACCCGACGTGGAGCACGGCATCTGGCCTGACGCTGCCGATGAGCATCTCCAGCAATGGCTGCAAACTGATGCGATTCGACTCTACATTCCCGGCGAATGGATCAGCGTCTGGCAGGTTGAACTGCCTGATGTCGCCCGCAAGCAGATACCGACTATTCTGCCCGCCTTACTGGAAGAAGAGCTGAACCAGGATATCGACGAACTGCATTTCGCCCCGTTGAAAATCGACCAGCAACTGGCAACCGTGGCAGTGATTCACCAGCAGCATATGCGCAACATTGCGCAGTGGTTGCAGGAAAACGGTATCACCCGCGCTACCGTCGCGCCGGACTGGATGTCCATTCCTTGTGGCTATATGGCTGGCGATGCGCAACGGGTTATCTGCCGCATCGATGAATGTCGGGGATGGAGCGCCGGGCGGGCGCTGGCTCCGGTCATGTTCCGCGCACAGCTCAATGAGCAGGATTTACCGCTTTCGCTAACCGTGGTCGGCATTGAACCGGAAGAGCTATCTGCATGGGCTGAGGCGGACGCCGAACGCCTGACAGTGACGGCTCTGCCAGCTATTACCACTTATGGAGAACCGGAAGGAAACCTGCTAACAGGGCCGTGGCAGCCTCGTGTCAGCTACCGAAAACAGTGGGCGCGCTGGCGGGTGATGATTCTGCCGATATTGCTGATTCTGGTTGCGCTGGTAGTGGAACGGGGCGTGACGTTATGGAGCGTCAGCGAACAGGTGGCGCAAAGCCGCACCCAGGCGGAGAAACAGTTCTTAACGCTATTCCCGGAGCAGAAGCGGATTGTGAATTTACGCTCTCAGGTGACGATGGCGCTGAAAAAATATCGCCCACAGGCCGACGATACCCGGCTGCTCGCAGAATTGTCAGCGATCGCCAGTACCCTGAAATCAGCGTCACTTACCGACATCGAAATGCGTGGTTTCACCTTTGATCAAAAACGCCAGACGCTTCACCTCCAGCTACGGGCTGCGAACTTTGCCAGCTTCGACAAACTGCGTAGCGCACTGGCGGCAGATTATGTTGTGCAACAGGACGCGTTACAGAAAGAGGGTGATGCGGTTTCCGGCGGCGTAACGTTGCGGAGGAAATAACATGTTACGCGATAAATTTATTCAATATTTTCAGCAATGGCGTGAACGCCAGTTAAGCCGTGGCGAACACTGGCTAGCACAGCACCTGGCGGGGCGTTCGCCGCGTGAAAAAGGCATGTTACTGGCAGCGGTGGTGTTCCTGTTTAGCGTCGGATATTACGTCCTCATCTGGCAGCCGTTGAGCGAACGGATTGAGCAGCGGGAGACAATGTTGCAGCAGCTCGTGGCGATGAACGCGCGACTGAAGAGCACTGCGCCGAATATTATTGCGGCGCGAAAATCCGGCACGACAACGCCCGTTCAGCTATCGCGGGTTATCAGTGACAGTGCGTCGGCGCACTCTGTGGTCATCAAGCGGATAGCCGAGCGCGGGGAGAATATTCAGGTCTGGATAGAACCTGTGGTGTTTAATGACCTGCTGAACTGGTTAAACGCGCTGGATGAAAAATATGCGCTGCAGGTGACACAAATTGATGTCAGTGCAGATGAAAAGGCAGGAATGGTGAACGTGCAGCGACTGGAGTTTGGGCGGGGGTAGGTTTTGCCATTTCCTTAACCCCACCTGATAACCCTTAGCCCAATGGTGAGTGCGGAACTGTCAAACCCGCTCACCGGGCTGAGTTTCGATGTAGCAAGAATTATCTCCCTCCAGACCACCACGGAATATTCGGTAACACTGAAGGAACCTGTTTTTCACCATGTAGCCTTCGTTAATCGACACCTTTCTAAGACTGTAAAGATGCTTAAGTGTTTTGACACATTATGATTATTAATAGTTGTAATAAATCATTGAGTAACAATTGATAGGTCAAAACATATAGGATAATTCTTATGTGATCTGTATTTTGTGTAGCCTGGAAATTAGTAAAATTACTGGAGATAATCAGAAAGGGAATTTCAAATAAGCATAATAATTTCCAGGGAAGCTATTCGACGATTTTAAGAAATGTCTGCTCAGGTATATCTACTGAGGGATAATGCTGGCTGTAACGCTGGTTAAAATAAATGTACAAAATAATCAAGATGTATATTTTAATTGATGAAAATAATTACTCACGGAATTATTAGTGGGGCTTAAATAACACCGTTTAAATGTGATGTAAATCACAAATGTGACTGTAAAGAGGGGGCTGTAGATATAAATAAGAAGTACATGAGTGAATTTTAAATAGGGAAATAGTTTCTCGGTGAACAATTTATTGGTAATCAATCGCGTGCGTTCTGGTTTGAAACAGATTGCAGGTATTGTTACGCATAAAATCCATAGGTGATATTATAATCAAGTAGTTAACAGTAATAACAAAAAATAATTTCCTGAGAAATTAACTCTACATTCTAAAACGGCCAGTTTTCTGAAGTTACCAGAAGACCGAATACATTCATGCCTGAAGAATGGATTAGAAGAAACGAGACGGAAATAGAACTATTTATCCCTGCGGAAATAATTTCTGCTGAAATTTTTTGCGGCTATTAAAAAGGTCAAACCGTCTGAGTAAATTTTATCCAGTTACAAATAAGCATTACCTCCAGTGTATTGGTAGCTGTTAAGCCAAGGGCGGTAGCGTACCTGAAGAGATTAGGATCACATCATCAAATGGCAAGAAGTGGATTTGAAGTCCAGAAAGTCACCGTAGAGGCATTATTTCTACGAGAAATACGAACACGCTTTGGTAAGTTCCGTCTGGGATATTTGTGGGCGATTCTCGAACCCTCTGCGCATTTGCTGATACTGTTGGGCATTTTTGGTTACATTATGCACCGCACGATGCCAGACATCTCATTCCCGGTGTTTTTACTTAATGGCCTGATTCCCTTTTTTATCTTTAGCAGTATCAGCAATCGTTCTGTAGGTGCTATTGAAGCGAATCAGGGGCTGTTTAATTATCGACCAGTAAAACCCATCGATACGATCATTGCGCGTGCATTGCTTGAGACACTGATTTACGTTGCTGTTTATATATTGCTTATGCTTATCGTCTGGATGGCAGGCGAATATTTCGAAATAACAAACTTTTTACAACTTGTGCTTACCTGGAGTTTGTTAATCATTCTTTCATGTGGCGTTGGCTTAATATTCATGGTCGTTGGTAAGACTTTCCCTGAAATGCAAAAGGTCCTGCCGATACTGCTTAAGCCGCTGTATTTCATCTCCTGCATCATGTTCCCTCTACACTCGATTCCGAAGCAATACTGGTCATATCTACTCTGGAATCCATTAGTGCATGTCGTAGAGCTAAGCCGCGAGGCTGTTATGCCTGGCTATATCAGCGAAGGCGTGAGTCTGAACTACCTTGCAATGTTCACTCTGGTCACCCTGTTCATCGGGCTGGCGTTATACCGAACGCGTGAAGAGGCAATGCTGACATCATGATTAAGATTGAAAATTTGACGAAGTCCTATCGCACGCCAACGGGTCGACATTATGTCTTTAAGAATTTAAATATTGAAATCCCTTCAGGAAAAAGTGTTGCCTTTATTGGTCGCAACGGAGCTGGTAAATCAACGTTACTGAGAATGATTGGCGGCATTGACCGCCCCGACAGTGGAAAGATCATCACTAATAAAACAATATCATGGCCAGTCGGCCTCGCAGGTGGATTTCAGGGAAGTTTAACCGGACGCGAAAACGTAAAATTTGTTGCGCGGTTATACGCGAAGCAAGAAGAACTGAAAGAGAAAATTGAGTTTGTCGAAGAATTTGCCGAACTCGGTAAGTACTTCGATATGCCGATCAAAACTTACTCATCTGGTATGCGATCGCGTTTAGGCTTTGGTTTAAGCATGGCATTTAAGTTTGATTATTATATCGTCGATGAAGTAACGGCGGTCGGTGATGCCAGGTTTAAAGAAAAATGCGCTCAATTGTTTAAAGAAAGGCATAAAGAGTCTAGTTTTTTGATGGTTTCACATAGTTTGAATTCATTGAAAGAGTTTTGTGATGTGGCCATTGTATTTAAGGATGATAATGTGGTTAGTTTTCATGAGGATGTTCAGGAAGGGATAGAAGAGTATAAAAAATTAAAATATTATATATTGGGCGATTCTGAATCCTATGACTAAACATAAATAGTTATGCAAATAAATCTCAACAACATAAACAACAATTTTATTTTTATGATGCATCATAGTGAAAATAAAAACAAATTCTATTGATGGTATATTTATGGTGCTATATAAAAATGATTATAAAGACGCTATTATCCAGGAAGTGTTAATTATATCGTAATATATTCAATGCTATGTAATTTAAATATTTATACGTATATCATCTATAGTTAACAAAAAGGTAATTTGATGAACAGAATAGTTGTTGTTGGCCACCCAAATTCAAAATTTGAGGAAGTTGAGGATATTCTTAGACAAAGAGGAATGGCTTATCCAAAATCCTCAAGGCGGGAAAATCTAACGCCAAGTGATATTACTACAACTATTTGTAATGCTTATCAAGTTCATCCATTAGAAGATATTGAAAACGAGAGTGAACTTCATCCATTACAGATTTCTCCTGTATGGAATAGCCTTGTTTTGGATTTAATGCTTAACAATATAGATCAATTATTTTGGGGGTGGTCAGATCCAAATTTAATATTTTTACTAAATTATTGGTTGGATCTTGATGATAAGTTAATGTTTGTATTGGTTTATGATAAGCCTCAGTCAGTATTAATAGACAGAAAAAACGAAACATATGTAGACGAAAGAAATATTGAAAGAAAGATAAATAATTGGAACGCATATAATAGTGCATTATTAAGATTCTTTCTGCGAAATAAAAAAAGATGCATATTGGTTAGTTCTGAACAAATAAAAAGGAATGCTGAGGATTGCATACAACAAATTCAAGATCTTCTTGAGTTGCCATCTTTATCTTCAACATTAATAGAAAAGAATACAGATATTATAAATTCCTCTCAAACTAATGAATTATCATGTCAGCTTCCAGTAATACATCAAGATATAATTAATATTTCTGGTATTGACTCAAGAGTTGTCAGGACTGCATTTTCAAATGAAATCACAGAGAATTACTTGCTAAAACATTTACTAGAATACTACCCTGCAAGTCAACAGCTTTATGCTGAATTACAATCTGTAGCTAATCTCCCGTCTCAATCATTTATACAAGAGATTCATCCAACTAAGGCTTTTGAAAATTTTATGCAACAACAGGATGTGAGTTATAAACTAATAACCGCACTCCATAAAGCATACAAAAATATTAATAATGATACTCAACTTATACTGTCTGAAAAAAATAAAGAACAATCGTTAGTATTGTCACAATTATACGAAGCCCAGGAAGATTTAGAGAGCTTTTATTTAAACAAGAAAAATTTAGAAAAAGAGCTTAAAATTAAGGAATGCCATCTTGAAGATAAGGAAAGATTAGTTAAAGAAAAAGAAAAAGAACGTAATTGTTTAGAAATTAAACTAGGTGAGCTTGAAAAAGAATTCAAAGCCACATTAAAAACATTGCAGGAACGTGAATCTCAAATAAAATTATCACAACGATCAATACATGAGCTTCAAAGCAAGTTATCATCACTGAATGCGACTGAACAAAAAGCTAAAGAGCTGCGTTCTGGCATTTCACGATTAGAAGAAGAGAATAAATCATTAATATCCCAACTACATCGCGCCCAAGATGAACTGGAGAAATATTATTACGATAACCAAAAGCTCAAGCAACAATTACCAGTACCACTGTATGGGGCAGCTCAGCGAATAAAAAATGAACTAGGGTATAAGTTAGGTGCAGTTATGATAAAACATTCGCACTCACTATTTGGTTGGCTAGGAATGCCTTGGGCTCTTTGCTCTGAAGCTAAAAAATATCGAAATCAAAAGAAAGATATTGTGCATAATAATGAACCACCTATTTATGCATATAATGACGCCTTTGAAGCAGAACGAGTAAAAAAACATCTTTCTTATAGATTAGGACAGACATTACTTAAAAATATTAAGTCTCCATTAGGTTGGGTTAAACTCCCATTTGCACTAGCACAAAATGTACGAGAGTTTCGATTAGAACGAGGTGAGTAATATACGATGAAATCAATATCTATGATTTCCCAACCGGAGGAAACATGGCTGGATTGTTTAAGTTCGATATATCCACCGACAGGCGTCATGGTCATTGGTGCTGGAAATGGAAGCAGTATTTGGGTCCAATGGCTTTACAAAAAATGTGTGAATCCTGTCATTTTGGTTGAAGGGAATCAGAAGCAGTTTCAGTTGTTAAAACATAATATTCCTTTAAATAAAGAATGGGTTTTCTTGAATAAGATTGTAATATTCGGGAGTGAGCCACATATTTTTCATTATGTAGATAACTCACGAGAAAACGGGTTGTTATCTCCAGAGCAATTACATTCACTATGGCCAAATATAAAGTGTATAGGTGAAGAGGCAATACATAATGGTATCACACTTAATAGCCTACAAAAAAGTGAAAACTTACCCTTGAATTGGCTATTTATTGATTGCCTACCCGCACCAGAAATTCTTGAGCATGCGGGGGATATGTTACATCGAATAGAGGTTGTAGTAAGTAGGGTAGTCATACAAGATGAACCATTTTCAGCTAGCCTAAAAAATTTAGACAAAGTTTTGAATGAAGTAGGCATGCGGCGGGTCCATTTATTTCAAGAACGTCATCCTTCTATAGGCTATGCTATTTATACTAGAAATGTAGCATTAAAAATAACTGAGGCAGAAAGTCTAAAAGAAGAAATTAAACAACAGCAGCGGAAGATAAGTATATTACAGTCTAGCTTGGAACAGCAATCTGTTGAGTATGAATTAAAAATTCATGATATTGAAAAAAAACACAAGTTAGAATTTGAAAAAATCCTGGATAAAAAATCATATTAAGAATGAATTATTAAAACCAAAAAATAAATTGGAGCTATCTGTTATTAATCTGAATGAGTTCCATGCTGTTAATGAAAACATTTTATCTAAATATGAAATTCATACAGATAATGTATGCACGATGATGAAAAAGATAGAGGAACAGCAAAAGGAAATATATACTCAAATTAATAAAAATTTACCCGTTTTAATAAAAAAAGAATTAGATGCAAAACTTAACAAATCTGTTCGTCATGTAGAGGCCTTCATATCCATTCAACAATACTTGACTCATGGTGACTGTATAACAGGATTTCATGGTTGGCCAATAAGCCCGGATATGGGGGTATTTCTCGGTAATGCTGCCAACTTACTGATTTAGTGTATGATGGTGATTTTAAGGTGCTTGCGTGGCTTCCATTTCCATCAGATGTCCTTCCTGCTCCGCTACTGAAGGCGTAGTGCGTAACGGCAAAAGCACTGCCGGACATCAGCGCTATCTCTGCTCTCACTGCCGTAAAACATGGCAACTGCAGTTCACTTACACCGCTTCTCAGCCCGGTACGCACCAGAAAATCATTGATATGGCCATGAATGTCGTTGGATGCCGGGCAACAGCCCGCATTACGGGCGTTGGCCTCAACACGATTTTCCGTCACTTAAAAAACTCAGGCCGCAGTCGGTAACCTCGCGCATACAGC
>NZ_PZKQ01000065.1:0-23908 GCF_003046645.1 Escherichia sp. MOD1-EC6475
AATTGCAGGGTATTGCTCATCAAAATAGCTTTAAACATACCTGATAACAGGATGCTATAAGGGACCTCAGCCCCGGCTGGCAAGCCGGGGCTGAGAGTTCGGTCAGAATATAACCCGGAAATATTGGTTTATATTCATATTGTTATTAAGTTGTATAAAGTATGAATGTTTATAAATTATAATGGTATAAGTGAAATATCACCTTAAGGTATTATTCGCCTGGTATTCATTATCTTGCATTTTTATCTATGCATTTTTGTATTATAAATACCATAATACTGCGCAATTTATTCCACTCATTATCCTTTTTCTTACCGCTTCGTTTAAATTTATACGCCAGTAAATTTGACTTAGATATAATGCGTGCTACATTAATAAACAGTAATATGTTTATGTTATATTAAGTCAACTATGCAATCACAACATGGCACTTGTCTCATTGCGTACGCAACACATAAATATATTCTCACCGTGGCTAATGGTGAATATCGCTATTTGAATGGCGGTGATTTGGTCTGCGCGGATGCAAGTCAGGTTTTAGTTTCTAACTCCTTAGAAAATTTAGTATTTGTCACGAAGGAAACGCTTTCATTATTTCTCCAGATGCTCAAGGAGGAGGCATTAATTTTCCATGCTCATAAAAAAGCACCTTCGTTAATTATTCACCACTGCGCCAAAGAAATTCCAGTTTTTCAGGAAGTTGCACAACTCTCGCAGCAACATAATCTCCGCTATGGTGAGGTATTGCGCAAAAGAGCATTAATATTTGCATTATTGTCAGTTTTTCTTGAGGATGAGCAGTTTATACCGCTACTTGTGAACATATTACATCCCAATATGCGCACGCGAGTTTGTACAGTTATCAACAATAATATCGCTCATCAATGGACATTATCACAGATCGCCAACGAGTTACTGATGAGTCAGAGTCTGTTAAAGAAAAAATTGCGTGAAGAAGATACGTCTTATTCACAACTGCTCACCGAATGTAGAATGCAGCGTGCATTACAACTTGTTGTAATGCCTGGTATTCCAATAAAACGTGTAGCAATGTCCTGTGGCTATAACAGCATGTCATATTTTATTTACGTTTTTCGAAATTATTATGGGATGACACCCACAGAGTATCAGGAACAAATAGCACAAGGAAGGTTCAATGGCGACTCAATGACAAGGCTTGTTACAGAGGAAAATTTTATAGTTCGGCTGTAAGAATAAGATTACAAAGTCTGCCCGAACATAAAAAAAACCCGGCATAGGGGACCGGGAAGAGGATAGTCTGCCGTCTCCAGACTAATAAACCGTTATAACACTCCCTGTTGGCACGGGAAACTTTTGTGCTCTCAGTAAGTTAAATATAACGTTTGCTGGAGATAAGATCAGCCAAATTTTTATAAACATAGGCTATACGATTTTTAAAAATATAATTTTATTGTATTTACTTACTTCCAATTAACTGTTATGCAAATTTGCGTAATAGGTAAATTATGATCCTACTAAATATGGCAGTTTTAGCCCTGAGGAACAGTCAGGCATCATTTCATCAGTATACTGAAATTGAAATAATCGCAGTAATGGAATATAAGGGATAGTCATGGCTCATGTTTGCTCGGTGATCCTCGCCTGCCGTTCGTTCGATATTTATCATGAACAGCAAAAAATATCGTTGAACAAAGAGAGTATTCTACTACTGGAGAAAAATTTGGCAGACGATTTTTCGTTTTGTTCACATGATACGCGACGTCTGGATATCGATGAGCTGACGGTTTGTCATTACTTACAAAATATTCGTCAGGCACCACATAATTTGGGGCTACATAACAAAAATCGTTTATTAATTAACCCAGAGCCGCCCATGCCTCTGGTGATAGCGATTTTTGATAGTTTTGCTAAATCCGCTGTAAATTCTCCGATATTGAGCAATATGCTCTATCTTTCCTGCTTATCAATGTTTTCTCATAAGAAAGAGCTTATACCCTTACTTTTTAACAGTATCAGCACTGTCTCGGGGAAAGTTGAACGTATTATTAGCTTTGATATAGCCAGGCGTTGGTATCTGCGTGATATCGCAGAAACAATGTATACCAGTGAGAGCTTAATCAAAAAAAAGTTGCAGGAAGAAAATACTTGCTTCAGTAAAATATTACTCGCCTCGAGGATGTCGATGGCCAGAAGACTACTTGAGTTACGGCAAGTTCCTCTACATACCATTGCTGAAAAATGTGGGTATAGCAGTACGTCGTACTTTATAAATACATTTCGACAATATTATGGCATCACACCACATCAGTTTGCACAGCATTCGCCGGGAACCTTCTCCTGATTTTGGGTATTGGTCAGGATCTCACACTCGCTGCATGTAAAACTCTTTCCTGATTATCTCTGCCGGAACCAACGGCAAGTTCTCTTTGGCAGTTCGCAAACGGGTATTAGTATTTTCAGGAGGAAAAGACGCAGCATGTTTGGGATTATTAAGCTAACAATTCATATAATTACGGGAATGCTGGTCTGTATTGTGCTGTTCAAATTGATGACCAATGGCTGGAGTGGTTTCTACTTTCACTGCTGTTTGTTAAGTCTGGTATTCCTCACGATTAGCTGGTTGTTGAGTAGTGAGTGGTTGCGAGGAAAGAGTAAGGCCGAACGCTCATGTTCAACCTTACTCTCATTCATACGTTACGCTTTTTTAAAGCGGGCAAAGAGATGTTCCACAACGACAAAAAAGACGGGAACGAAGTAAATTGCCAGCACAGTTGCTGCAAACATCCCCCCCATAACGCCTGTACCTACCGCGTTTTGTGCGCCGGAACCTGCGCCATGACTGATAACCAGCGGCAGTACGCCAAGAATAAAGGCCAGAGAGGTCATGAGGATTGGGCGTAAACGCATCCGCGCCGCTTCGATAATCGCTTCTACCGGCGTCTTCCCTTCTTTCTGCATCATCTCAACCGCAAATTCGACGATCAGGATGGCGTTCTTGGCGGAAAGCCCGATGGTGGTCAGCAACCCGACCTGGAAGTAGACGTCATTGCTTAAGCCGCGCAGGTCAGTTGCCAGTAATGCACCAATGACACCCAACGGTACAACTAACATCACCGAGAACGGAATTGACCAGCTTTCATACAGCGCGGCGAGGGCGAGGAACACCACGACCAGTGAAATGGCATACAGTGCGGGAGCCTGGTTGGATGATAACGCTTCCTGATATGACAGCCCGGTCCAGGAGTAGCCGACGCCCGCCGGAAGTTTAGCGACCAGATCCGCCATAAATTTCATCGCGTCACCGGTACTTTTCCCGGCAGCGGCTTCCCCTAAAATCTCCATCGACGGAATGCCGTTGTAACGTTCCAGTCGCGGCGAACCGTAGGTCCATTCTGTTGAAGAATATGCAGAAAGCGGAGCCATCGTGCCAGAGGCGTTGCGTACATACCATTGGTTGATGTTGTCTGGCAGCATACGGAAGGGAGTTCCAGCCTGGACATACACTTTTTTCACACGCCCCTGATTGAGGAAGTCGTTGACGTAGCTACTGCCGAAGGCGGTAGAGAGGGTCTGGTTGATATCAGACAGTTCCACGCCCATCGCTTCGGCTTTCGCGGCGTTGACGTTCACTTTGAACATCGGCGTATCTTCCAGGCCGTTCGGGCGAACCGCTGTTACCTGATCGGGTGATTGTGCTGCCAGCGACAACAACTCGTTTCTCGCCTGGGTCAGCTTTTCGTGCCCCAGGTTGCCGTTGTCCAGTAGTTCCATATCAAAACCTGATGCTGTACCCAGCTCCGCTACCGCAGGTAAGTTGAACGGGAAAATCATCGCTTTATTGATACTGCTCAGAGCCACCATTGCCCGCTGAATGATTGCGGTCACCGAGTTTTCTTCGCCGACGCGTTCAGACCACGGCTTGAGGCTGATAAACGCCAGACCGTTGTTTTGCCCCTGACCGCTGAAGCCAAAGCCGCCAACGGTAAACACCGACTGGACATTATTTTTCTCTTTGGTCAGATAGTAATCAGTCACCTGTTGCAGCACTTTCGTGGTGTTAACCATGGTGGAACCTGACGGTAACTGCGCGGTGGTCATAAAGACCCCCTGATCCTCTTCCGGTAAGAAAGAGGTCGGTGTCCGCAGGAACAGTACCGCCATCCCGGCACAAATCAGTAGGTAAACCACCATATAGCGACCAGTGCAACGCAGCAGTGAGCGGGTGCTGTCGGTATAGTGCTGAGTCGATTTTTCAAACAGATGGTTGAAGCGTTCGAACAAGGCGTTCGGTTTGTGACCCCCTTCCGGTGCGGCTTTCAGAATGGTGGCGCAAAGTGCCGGGGTCAGGCTCATCGCCACAAACACCGAAAGCAACATGGAGGAAATCAGCGTAATGGAGAACTGGCGATAAATTTCCCCGGTCGCGCCGCTCATAAAGGCCATTGGCATAAACACGGCGGACAGAACAACGGCAATCCCGACCAACGCACGCTGGATTTGCCCCATCGATTTATGCGTCGCTTCCTGCGGCGGCAGTTTATCTTCCGCTATCACGCGCTCGATGTTTTCCACCACCACGATGGCGTCATCCACCAGAAGCCCTATAGCTAACACCATCCCGAACATGGTGAGGGTGTTGATGGTAAAACCGACCGCCGACAAAATCGCGAACGTACCGAGAATAACCACCGGCACGGCGATAGTCGGGATAATCGTAGCGCGAATGTTTTGTAAAAACAGATACATGACCAGGAAGACGAGGATGATCGCCTCAACCAGCGTTTTGAAAACTTCCTGAATTGAAATTTGGATAAACGGCGTAGTGTCGTAAGGATAAACCGTCTTCAGGCTGGCGGGGAAATAGGCTGATAAGCGGTTGAGTTCTGCTTTTACTGCCCGCGAGGTATCGAGCGCGTTTGCCCCGGTAGCCAGTTTGATGGCGATACCGGCGGCAGGTTTGCCGTTATAGCGCGCCACGGTGGAATAATCTTCCGCCCCCAGCTCGACGCGAGCAACGTCGCGCAGCAATACTTGCGAACCATCTTGCTGAACTTTCAGCAGGATTTTGCCAAATTCTTCCGGCGTTTGTAGGCGCGTCTGCACAATGATTGAGGCATTCAGTTGCTGGTCTGCCGCCTGTGGCATCCCCCCCAGTTGACCGCCGGAAATCTGGTTGTTTTGTACTTTGATTTGGGAAATAACATCAGAAGGAACGAGATTGTATTTATTGAGTTTTTGCGGGTCCAGCCAGATACGCATGGCGTACTCTGAACCAAAGAGCTGTACGCTACCGACACCTGCGGTACGGCTGAGTGGATCTTTAATATTAGAAGCCACATAGTCCGCGATGTCGTACTGGTTGAGGCTGCCGTTATCAGAGATAAACGCCGCCACCATCAGGATATTGCTGCTCGATTTATTGACGCTAATTCCTTGTTGCTGTACCGCTTCGGGGAGCGATGGCATGGCGAGTTGCAGTTTATTTTGTACCTGAACCTGCGCGATATCGGGCGATGTTCCCGTCTCAAAGGTCAGGGTGATGGATGCATTACCTGCTGCATCGCTGGTTGATGACATATACATCAGGCCATCAAGCCCATTCATATTTTGCTCAATCACCTGAGTGACTGAGTCTTCTACCGTTTGCGCATCAGCGCCCGGATAGGTGGCGCTGACGGTGATAGTCGGCGGCGCAATCTGCGGATACTGCGCAACCGGTAAGTTCATGATCGCCAGACCGCCTGCGAGCATCAAAATAATGGCAAGTACCCAGGCAAAAACCGGGCGATCAATAAAATAGTTAGCCATGAAAGTCCCCTTAAGCCTGCAACGTTATTGTTTCGATTCGGTGCTGGCGTTTTCCTGGCTGGAGGAAATTGCGCGTGCCTTGATACCCGGATGTATGCGTTGCAAACCGGAAACGATCACCCGATCGCCAGCTTGCAGGCCAGAGGTAACAACCCACTGGTTTCCGATAGCTTTGGTCGCGTCAATTTCGCGTAACTGCACGACATCGTCTTTATCCAGAATGAGCGCCGTCGCTTTACCCTGAGCGTTGTGGGTAACACCTTCCTGCGGCACCAGTAACACATTCTGGCGGCTACCTTCATCCACTAATGCTGTGACGTACATGCCTGGCAGTAAGTCACCATTTGGATTGGGGAAAATCGCACGCAACGTGACGGAACCCGTGGTTTCATCTACCGTCGGGTCGGAAAATTTCAGCGTGCCGGTCTGGCTGTAACGTTTGCCATTTTCCAGATTAAGCTGCACAGGCGTACTGCCCTGAACCTGTTTGATCTGCCCACTGGCGACTTCCTCTTTCATGCGCAAAAAATCTTGCACTGACTGGGTGAGATCGACATAAATCGGGTCAAGACGCTGCACGGTAACCAGGGAATCAGCTTGATTAGCGGTAACTAATGCGCCGACGGTCACCGACGATTTTCCGCTGACGCCCGTAATCGGCGAGGTGACATTTGCGTATTGCAGATTGATCGTCGCCTGCTCAACAGCCGCTTTGGCGACGGTGACGTTGGCTTCTGCTTCATTCAGTTGGGTGCGCGCGGTGTCGTAATCCTGACGGCTAACGTAGTTGGTCTTCAGCAACGATGCCTGGCGGTTAAAGGTGATGCGGGCATTGCTGGCGGTGGAGAGAGCTTTCGCCAGCGAACCTTTGGCGGAGTTCAGCTCTGCCTGTAAAGGTGCAGGATCAATCTGATACAGCGAGTCGCCCTGGTTAACTTTATCGCCTTCGATAAAGTTGCGTTTAATGATAATGCCGCCTACCTGGGGGCGTATCTCGGCAACTTCATAAGGAACAGTTCTGCCGGGCAGTTCGCTCATCACATTGACCGAACCGGGAGAGAGTGTCACCACACCCACTTCAGGTGTCATCGCGGCGGCATTTTCCGTCGATTTGTCATCGCAGGCGGTGAGTATCGCGCCGCAGAATAACAACGGTATTAACAGTATTCTTTTTCTGTTCATTTTAGTCCCTGAAAACTCGTGAGAAATAACGGTTCTTTGAATTGCGTGCGGGGAGAGGTATGAGGGATTTACAGACCAGCGGCATAATGCAAGTCATGAGCTTGTAAGCCTGTGAGAGAGCATGTAGGCAGAGCGACCAATATCGTGATCTTAATGGCAAAAAAAATGTTGCCGTTCTGCCGACAGTCTCTGTCTGCATCCGGGCAACGAAGGTTTCTACTGGTGGATACACAAACCAGGGGAATAAGTTCGTTTTCGCTTCTCCTTGGGTTATCACCGGGAGTAATGGAGTCAGCATTTGCATCCCTCGTCATGCCAGCCATTAATTTCAAACAATTATCGCTGGGTCACTTCGGCGCCTTATTAAAAATAAGAAGAAATTCCCAGAGTCACGATGTCGCTCATACGTCTCAGTTTCAGCTTGTACATGATATTGAATTTCTGGATCTTTAACGTTTGCTGCGAAATATTTAGTGTTGATGTGATATTACTTTCATTTTTGTTTTTCAGAATCAGTTGCATAATTTTGAATTGATTATGCGAGAAACATAATTGAGAATTCTTATGGGGTAAGTGTTTTCCATAAGTAATATCAATCAGGTTTTTAATACTTTCTTTGCGGCTGATAAAATAAATAGGCGACTGACTTTTCAGTTTACTGATGTGATAAGGTGCCAGAACAATGATTCTTTCGGCATCTAATTTCTCAAGAAACTTAATAGCTTCTTCATCAAGGATATGATTATGATAGGTATCAATGATCACCTTGAATGGTTTGTTGCCTATGCTTTTGAGCTCTGACAGGGAATTGATTTTTATCATTTCGTGATTATCTTTCAACTGCAAAAAGCCCTGTAAAAGAAAAGAATCCTTCGTCATGAGAAAAATCATAACTTGCTCCTTAGCCGTTATCGTTTCGAACATGCTGTCCTTTTCATTATTTACATCCATGTCCGAATATGGTGTTCAATATAGTAAACGCCTATAAGAACCTTGCCCTTCGTGAACTAATACGTCTATTAACACTAATCAAAACTTCAGATTTAGCCATCATCTGGTCCATATATTGATCCTAGGTAAGATTCCTGGTTGTTATTGATTTGTAATTAATAAACAAAACATTAACACGCTGCGGACTTCTACCCAAGAATAAGTTATAAATAATCCATTTGTGATCTCTGAAGAATATTACTAAAGTTAAAGCGTAATCCGATTTAAATATTGAGTCTCCTTGTTTCTATTTAAGCTGGCAATTGGATTGCCAGCTTTCTTTTAGTGCATTGATAGTGAAAAAATAAACTCTGTAATATTTGTTTATCTACCTATAGCATCGATGTTTATGGAACCTTCAGTTCACTTTCTCACAGCACTTCTAAAACATTAAACCTGACAACGAAAAATATCAGCCATGATAATGTTTGAAATGGCTAATTCGCCGTGAAATAAATAAAAAATACAAAAATTTCAGATAGTTGATTTAATCGCTGTGCGCGATTTATTTCAACGATAGTACGTGTTTTATCAAAGTAGCTATGCGGTGGTGTGGGTATTAGCCACCTCATAATCATTATGCGTGACTATGAGGCAGGCTAAAAAATAGAGCGGAGATACGTCGGCTAGTTATTATTTTTTAACGAACAAACTAGCAAAACTGAACAGGCTGGCGGCGCTAAATATGAGTTCGATCCCTACCAGGGTAGATACCAATGTCACAGAAACCATCGGTGTTGCGCCAAGGAATATCCAGGCAATGACGATATCCAGCACACCAATAACGAGTTGTAGCCAGCTACCTTTCATTGAACGCTGACGATACCAGCTCATCAGGCGAATAACCCCTGCGACGCAGAACAGACCCGCAATAAACGCTGCAATGGCGAAAATCCCTAGCTCCGGTGCGCGGATAAAGAAATAGCCGATCAATAAATAGGCTACTGCCACGAGGAACCCCGATAATACAGGCCAGAAATTATGACTGCGGTTGCTGAATAATCCAACAATAAGTGCAATGCCCGAGCAGATTAATAATACGCCAACTACCGTGCTTAGAATATCACCAGAAACAAACGGGAAACTGATACACAGTAAACCGACGATGAACAGCAGTACTGCAATAAACTGGATCGCTCTGCGATGCTTCTTAAGCATATCCAGATCAAACTTCAAAATTGTTGCCTTATCTATATATAACATAGGACCACCCTATAAATTTAAGAAGGAAAACCCCTGCTATCAATCTATGCCAAAAATGCATCTGAGAATGCAGTTGATTTAATAAAAATTTCCTAATTACCGTGCTTGATGACCGTGTAACTTGTTGTATTAGAATAAAAATATCTGATTTTGATATTTTGTCTCAACATGACATACCCAGAAATCCAGGTTATAACCTCAATGTCGAAATTGATTCGTGACGGCTCTTTCACTTTATAGTTGAGGATATTACGATGAAAAAAGTATTAGGCGTTATTCTTGGTGGGCTGCTTCTTCTACCTGTAGTGAGCAATGCAGCCGATGCGCAAAAAGCAGCTGACAATAAAAAACCTGTCAACTCCTGGACCTGTGAAGACTTCCTGGCTGTAGACGAATCCTTCCAGCCGACTGCTGTCGGTTTTGCTGAAGCTCTGAATAATAAAGACAAACCGGAAGATGCGGTTTTAGATGTTCAGGGTATTGCAACCGTAACCCCTGCGATCGTTCAGGCTTGTACCCAGGATAAAAAAGCCAGCTTTAAAGATAAAGTTAAAGGCGAATGGGACAAAATTAAGAAAGATATGTAATTACGGGAATGCGTTACATCGTATTTCCTTAAATATTGAACAGGCCGGAATATCTTGCTTATAAAGCAGGTAATCCTCCTGTTCATATATCAATTATTTATTGAATGGGTTGTAAAATGAATATTGCATCTCTACGTAAAGCCATTGTTTTCGTTGGCGCTGTAGCGGCACTGTCACTGGTTAATGCGCAATCTGCACTGGCAGCTAATGAATCGGCTAAAGATATGACTTGTCAGGAATTTATTGACCTGAATCCGAAAGCGATGACACCTGTTGCATGGTGGATGCTGCATGAAGAAACGGTTTATAAAGGTGGCGATACTGTAACCTTAAATGAAACTGACCTGACTCAGATCCCTAAAGTGATTGAATATTGTAAGAAAAATCCGCAGAAAAATTTGTATACCTTTAAAGATAAATTGGCAAATGTCCTGCCGAATTAACAGGAATAAAGCAAAAAGGAGTAGCAAGCCGAGCCATCTTGCTGCTCCTTTTTGCGTTTTTATATGACTACCGAATTTATTATTCGTTTGATCCTGGCCGCAATTGTTTGTGGTGCTATTGGCATAGAAAGGCAAATACGCGGCAAGGGTGCTGGTTTACGTACTCATGTCTTGATTGGCATGGGCAGCGCGCTGTTCATGATTGTGTCGAAATATGGTTTTGCTGATGTGCTGGCGTTGGATCATGTCGGGCTTGATCCCAGCCGTATTGCCGCTCAGGTCGTCACTGGCGTCGGATTTATCGGTGCGGGGAACATCCTCGTTCGCAATCAAAATATTGTCGGTTTAACGACCGCTGCGGATATTTGGGTAACGGCAGCCATTGGTATGGTGATTGGTAGCGGCATGTATGAACTGGGGATTTACGGTTCCGTGATGACCTTGCTGGTGCTGGAAGTCTTCCATCAATTAACCTTCCGCCTGATGAACAAAAATTACCATTTACAGCTGACGTTAGTGAACGGTAATACGGTATCAATGCTCGACTGGTTTAAGCAGCAGAAAATAAAAACAGATTTAGTTTCGTTGCAGGAAAATGAAGATCATGACGTGGTTTCCATTGATATCCAGCTTCATGCCACGACGTCGATAGAAGACCTGTTGCGATTATTAAAAGGTATGGCAGGGGTGAAAGGCGTTTCAATTAGCTAATCTGTATCGTTATTTATTCGGCAGGAGTACCAGAGCGGTACTCCTGTTGGTTTTAATGATCGAGGACGATCAGTGGTGAGTGGTTGGCAGGATCTTTTAACACGGTAATATCCGCGCCATAGAGCATTGTCAGCGCCTGTTGTGTCAATACGTCCTGCGGTTTGCCATTTGCGACAACCTTTCCTTTTTGCATCAAAACAACACGGTCAGCATAACGGGCTGCAAGATTAAGATCGTGCAATACGCAGCAGACGTTAAATTGCCGTTCGCGAACTAACTGGCGTAATAAACGAAACAGATGTTGTTGATGGTGAATATCCAGCGCCGACGTCGGTTCATCAAGAAATAACCATTTCGGTGAGGGGACAGGTTCCCAGAGTTGCACCAGCAGGCGCGCTAATTGCACACGCTGTTGTTCACCGCCGGATAATTGCCGGTAGTCGCGGTTAGCGAGTGCCTGACAGTCGCATAACGCCATAATCTGCACCGTTTCACCACTCTGATTGCCGGTACGATGCGGATGCCGCCCCATCTGGATAACTTCCTGTACGCTGAATGGAAATGCCATGTGGCTATTTTGACGCATCACGGCCCGGTGTTTCGCCAGTTCGGTGATTGACCATTCATTTAATGGCTTATTAAACAACCGGCATTCGCCGCTATCAGGTTGAAGGTAGCCGGTTAGCTGGCGAAGCAGCGTGGATTTTCCCGCGCCATTAGGGCCGAGAATGGCAACAATTTCTCCGCCGGGAAAAGTCAGCGAGACATTATCAGTCAGACGCCGTCCATGAAGGCTATAAACCAGGTTTTTGGCGCTGATCATGTGATCCTCCGGTTACGCAGAATCAACCACATAAAATAAGGGCCGCCAAGCAGACTGGTTAATAATCCCACGGGCATTTCTGCTGGCTGTACCAGCGTGCGGGCAAGCGTGTCTGCCATCAGCAATAAACAGGCGCCGGCGAGGGCAGAGCAAGGGATTAACCAGCGGTGATTTGCCCCGGTCGTCATGCGAATCAGATGCGGGATCACCAGGCCAATAAAGCCGATAATGCCGCTTACCGATACGGCAGCGCCAACCAGCAGTGAGCTAATCAACAGTAATTGCTGGCGTTTACGCTTTACGTTGACGCCGAGGTAATGGGCTTCTTCATCACCAAGCTGGAGTAAATTTAGCGTTCCGGCGAGACAGGTTGTTGCCATAATGGCTGGCAGAATGAATGAACTGGCGACCAATAACGTCGGCCATTGCGCCTGACCGAGATTACCCATCATCCATAATGTCAGTTGTCGTAGCTGCTGTTCATCGCCGATATAGCTCAGTATGCCGATCGCCGCACCGCACAGGGCATTGATGGCGATCCCGGCCAGTAACAATTGCATCATGCTGCCATCGCGATGGCGCTGTGTGATGAGAAAAATGACGGTACAGACCACTAAACTGCCGGCGATGGCAAACACCATTTGCTCATAGAGCACTAGCACCACTGGGAAGGAGAAGGGTAGCACAATAGCAACGCCAACCATTAATGCAGAACCGCTACTGACGCCAAGTAATCCTGGGTCAGCCATTGGGTTGCGAAAAAGCCCCTGCATAATCACCCCGGCGGTTGCCAACGCTGCGCCTACCAGCACTGCCAGTAAAACGCGAGGCAGGCGAATATTCAGCCAGATATCGCGGTATTCCTCATCAAAAAGGGCATCAAAACTGATCTTTAACGCTCCCTGACTGGCACCGAACAGCACCAGAGCAAGCAATAATAGTGATAGCCCCATAAAGACACTGGCGGAAGAAAATGAATCCTTGAGCACGCAAAACTCCATTACGACATTACGGCGCGGATATTCCGCGCCGGGAGGGGATTACGCTGGTTTCAGATCTGGTTCAATCAGACTGTAGATCTGCTTGTTGAGTGTCGGCTGACTGGCCAGTTCAGCAATATGTGCAGCGACATCGGCACGGCGGACAAAACCATGGCATTCCTGATTTTGTATCCGTAACGCTTTACCCGTTGCTGCGCCATCAAGCAGACCGCCTGGACGGAGAATGGCGTAATCAAGTTGGCTGGTTTGCAGCCAGCTTTCCGCCAGCGTTTTTTCCCGTACCGCCTGACCAAACGCGGCTTTGGCGCGATCCGATAAAAACGGCCAGCTATCTCCGCATCCCAAAGAGGTCACCAGAATCATGCGCTTGATACCGGCCTTTTCGGCCTCATCAATCACTGTTCTGTGCGCCAGATAATCCTGTGCGCCACCCATTGTTGAGATTACAAGCGCATCCGGGCCAGCCGCGCGGCAGGCCGCTGCGACCACGCTGGCATCACAGGCGTCGCCTGTAAAAACCTGCACACCTTGTTGTGCCAGTTTAGCCGCAGCGTCTGTACGGCGAACGACAGCAACGACCGGACGTTGTTCCGCCAGCGCCAGTGCAAGTGTTCTGGCTCCAACTCCCTTTCCGCCTGCGCCAAAGAGTAGCCACGGCGTCATCAGGCATGTTCCTTCAGAGATGCCGCCAGAGCATGGAAGGCGCTGACTTGTTCGCTCAGGAGTTGACGATGGTCATCCCTGCCGAGGAAGATTTTCAGCATGGCGCTGCCTTCCTTATTGAAAAAGAGAATAGAGGCAGTGTCCATGCCCATGAATTTACGTTCGATTAAGGCAATATGTGTGCAGTTTTCTGCTTTGATATGCCCGGACATGCCGTGCTTTCCGCGTAGGTTGAAATAGCCGTGACGATGGAAACCCGAAGGCAGTTCTCCGCTAAATTCAAGGATCACATCGGCAGTATGCACCAGCGTGGTGACGTTGCCCCATTCGCAGACGGTATCCCAGACAGTATCGAATTTATCGCCTGACACGACCGTCGGAGAGGGCAGATTTTTCACTACCTCCAGCAGTGTGGTGTTGTATTGTTCGGCGATCGCTTCCAGCGTACCGTCTGGCTCCGTTTTCAAAAATTCCTGTAACGAGACATGGCTCATAAATCACTCCTGTTATGGTTTTCCAAGCGCAATCGCTGGCGCATTAAGTACCTGAATCAGTTCATTAAGAGACTGCAAAATATTGCTTGCCCAGAAACGACCTTCATTGGTCAGCCGCAGGCAAGTTGAAGCATCGCGGCTTAAGCCTTTTTGGTGCCACTGAGCCAGTAACGGCGCGAGTTTTTCGGCATGTGGCGTAAGTTCGTCCAGTGGTACACGCGCCGTTTCAATGCCCGACTGCAAGGTATGACGCCACTGCGCGTTACGTTCGGCGTTACGCATGATCATCATCAGCGGTTTTTTGCCTGCCGCGACGGATTCATGCCAGGTCTGAAGATTACGTTCGTTCATCCAGGAGTAACCATTAACCGAACCGCCAGCGCCGGAACCAAAGGCCAGACAATCGGCACCCTGTTTAATCAGCAGGTTATAGAGATTACGTTCGCGTGTGGTGCGACCCCAGTGGCTGTTACTGATGCAGCGCCAACCGGCATCGTCCATGAAGTCACACCCTTGCAGATAGAGATCGCGACGTTCTGCCGGAGAGGGCACGGTAGTGCGCCCGTTTTCCACGGCTTTGCCCAGCGGCGTGTTGGGCAGGACATTGAGCGCATAGAGATCAACGCCATCGAGACCGATATCGCGGGCAATAGCCAGATCTTCTCCCCAGGTTTGCGCATCCTGACCTGGCAGGCCGAACAGCAGGTCGCACACCACCGCAGCACGGTCGCGTTTGACCAGGCTTTCCATAAACGCAATGGCGGTCGGACCATCAGAGGTGCGTGCCATTTTCTTGCGGATTTTGCTGTTAAATGACTGAATACCAATCGAGAAACGATTTGCTCCTGCGTCAAGGCAAGCATCGATTCGATCAGCATCAAAATTCAGTACCCGGCCTTCAATGGTGATTTCACAATCGGGTGCCAGCGGTAATTTCTCTCGTAGTGTGGTGATGATTCTGGACAAATCGCGCGCCGAGAGCGCGGAAGGTGTGCCGCCACCGAAATAGACCGCGTGGATGGGTGCGGACTGATGCAATACGCTGTCTGCCTCCAGCTCGATTTCTCGAATCAGGGCATCGGTGTAACGAGCGCACGCATCTTCGTTAAAACGATTCTGATAAAAACCACAAAACGTGCAGTGTGTCGCGCAAAAAGGAATATGCAGATAAACCAGTCGTTTACGAGGTGAAGTCGTTTGACCAATCATCTCTTGCCAGGTTTGTGCCAGTTGTTCTTTGGCGACCGGAATGGCCCCACGAAACGGCATCATGGCGCGCCTGTCTTTAAATGGCTGGTCTCCGTCTAAAGCAAAATGTGGCGTGAGATCCAGGGTGTTTTTCATGTTCATACGTCTGATTTAAATCCGTTTATTGCGGCCAAAGCTGCTGGTGTAAAGATTCAACGACATCAGCAATACGCGGGCCCATTCCCAGAATCAGGTTTTGATCAACGGTGATAATGCGCTGGTTCTTCCAGGCGGCGGTGTGGGTAATTCCGGCAATAGAACGCAGCCGATTAATATCGCCATCGACCATTTGTGAGGTGACGACAATCACTTCAGGGTTAGCCGCAATCAGCGATTCCGCGCTGTAGCTTTTGTACTGCTGGTGGGTAGCGACGTTTTCTGCACCGGCAAGCGACAGAATGGCGTCTGCGACGCTGCCTTTACCGGCAACCTGTGGCGCACTGCCGCCTGCGGAGAGAATAAACATCGCTTTAACCGGAGCTTTTTTGGCCGCCACGCTTTGCCGTACCCGCTCCAGGCGTTGGTTGATCTGTGTCACCAGCGCGTCGCCTTGTTCAGGAACCTGTAACGTTTTCGCCAGTTGGCGAATGTTGGCGTACATCTGCTCAAGGGTGGCGGGCACACGCGGTAGGGTGACGACGTTGACCTTCTGCGCCCGTAGCTGGTCGAGCACAATTTGCGGCCCGGCATCCTGCCAGGTAATTACGCTATCCGGGCGAAGTGACAAAATGCCTTCACTGCTCAGTTGCTTCCAGTAGCCAATATGCGGCAGTTTGGCGGTTTCTGGTGGATAAGATGTCGTTTCATCGACACCAACCACGCGGTTGCCAGCACCCATCGCGTAGATCAGTTCCGTCAGTGACCCTCCAGCAACCACGATACGTTCGGTCGCCGTTGCGCTAAAAGCCCAGCTAAGAGCCAGTACTGCGGTAAACAGTTTTTTCATGGGGATATGTTTTACCGTGGTCTTCGCGGAAGAGGCCACGGTTGAAATACATAACGTTAGTGGGGAAAAAAGACACGGCCTGGTGGTGATCCTTGGCATCATATGAGAACTCTTATCAAATTGAGAATGATCATGATTATCATTTGAGTTATATATGAAATACCACCATCGATTCAATACGCAAGGCGTTACAAGCGTATTTATTTTTGATTTTTATCAAGATGATTCGTCAGCTAATGTTATTGTTACCGACTAAATTTGAGGGCGGGGAAAAGGCGAAATACCAGCAATGTTGCGGGTTGCAGGGCAAAGAGATAGCAAAATTATTGCAGTTAACGATAAAGATTCGTTACGGCACGGTGGGGCGAATTGTGACAAGGAGTCTGTGGTTGATGAGACATAAACAGATTTTATAACCCCCTGTTTAGTGTGTTAATAGCGGTTAAAAAAAGCTTGATCATAAAAAATTTATCGATAATAATTCTCATTATCAAGTTGGTATTTAACAACACATGATCATATGGATAATGAAAGTATAACTTTTGTAAGGGATAACGCACTGCACTCTTCACTCCAGACGTGGTGTACCACCAGACCTGATAAAGAGGGCGTGTATTTGCGCAATTGTCAGAAATACCAGGTAATTTCACGGGATATAAACGCCAATTAACTCACCTGGCTAATACTATCGCTTTGAATCGTAAATAAATTTATTTTCGCCAGCCACCCCGGTTTTTACCCAGGCAGCCAGCATTTTTTATTTTCCTCATGGAGAATCGCTATGTCACGTCCGCAATTTACCTCGTTGCGCTTGAGTTTGTTGGCTTTGGCTGTTTCCGCCAGCTTGCCGACGATTGCTTTTGCTACTGAAACCATGACTGTTACTGCAACGGGGAATGCCCGCAGTTCCTTCGAAGCGCCAATGATGGTCAGCGTTATCGACACTTCCGCCCCTGAAAACCAAACGGCCACTTCAGCCACCGATCTGCTGCGCCATGTTCCTGGGATTACTCTTGATGGTACGGGACGCACAAATGGTCAGGATGTGAATATGCGTGGCTATGATCATCGCGGCGTGCTGGTTCTTGTCGATGGTGTTCGTCAGGGAACTGATACCGGACACCTGAATGGTACTTTTCTCGATCCGGCGCTGATCAAACGTGTTGAGATTGTCCGTGGGCCTTCGGCATTACTGTATGGCAGTGGCGCGCTGGGAGGGGTTATCTCCTACGATACGGTCGATGCAAAAGATTTATTGCAGGAAGGACAAAGCAGTGGTTTTCGTGTCTTTGGCACTGGCGGCACGGGAGACCATAGCCTGGGGCTGGGCGCCAGTGCTTTTGGGCGAACTGAAAATCTGGATGGTATTGTGGCCTGGTCCAGTCGCGATCGTGGTGATTTACGCCAGAGCAATGGTGAAACCGCGCCGAATGACGAGGCTATCAACAACATGCTGGCGAAAGGAACCTGGCAAATTGATTCTGCCCAGTCTCTGAGCGGGTTAGTGCGTTATTACAATAACGACGCGCGTGAACCAAAAAATCCGCAGACCGTTGAGGCTTCTGATAGCAGCAACCCGATGGTTGATCGCTCAACGATTCAACGTGATGCGCAGCTTGCTTATAAACTCGCCCCGTTGGGCAACGACTGGTTAAATGCCGATGCAAAAGTTTACTGGTCGGAAGTCCGTATTAATGCGCAGAACACGGGGAGTTCCGGCGAGTATCGTGAACAGACAACAAAAGGTGCCAAACTGGAGAACCGTTCCACTCTGTTTGCCGATAGTTTTGCCTCTCATCTGCTGACATATGGCGGTGAGTATTATCGTCAGGAACAACATCCTGGCGGTGCGACGACGGGCTTCCCGCAAGCGAAAATCGATTTCAGCTCTGGCTGGCTGCAAGATGAGATAACCTTACGCGATCTGCCGATTACCTTGCTTGGCGGAACCCGCTATGACAGCTATCGCGGTAGCAGCGACGGCTACAAAGATGTGGATGCCGACAAATGGTCGTCTCGTGCAGGGATGACTATCAACCCGACCAACTGGCTAATGTTATTTGGCTCGTATGCGCAGGCATTCCGCGCCCCGACGATGGGCGAAATGTATAACGATTCTAAGCACTTCTCGATTGGTCGCTTCTATACCAACTATTGGGTGCCGAACCCGAATTTGCGTCCGGAAACCAACGAAACTCAGGAGTACGGCTTTGGGCTGCGTTTTGATGACCTGATGTTGTCCAATGATGCCCTGGAATTTAAAGCCAGCTACTTTGATACCAAAGCGAAGGACTACATCTCCACTACCGTCGATTTCGCAGCGGCGACGACCATGTCGTATAACGTCCCGAACGCCAAAATCTGGGGTTGGGATGTGATGACGAAATATACCACTGATTTGTTTAGCCTTGATGTGGCCTATAACCGTACCCGTGGCAAAGACACCGATACCGGTGAATATATCTCCAGCATTAACCCGGATACTGTTACCAGCACCCTGAATATTCCCATTGCCCACAGCGGCTTCTCTGTCGGTTGGGTCGGTACGTTTGCCGATCGCTCAACACATGTCAGCAGCAGTTACAGTAAACAACCGGGCTACGGCGTGAATGATTTCTACGTTAGTTATCAAGGACAGCAGGCGCTCAAAGGCATGACCACCACTCTGGTACTGGGCAACGCCTTCGATAAAGAGTACTGGTCGCCGCAGGGTATCCCGCAGGATGGTCGTAACGGAAAAATTTTCGTGAGTTATCAATGGTAATCATCTGCCCCGATATTTCGGGGCGTTTATCTGGAAGGAAGAGAGACAATGAACCACTACACACGCTGGCTTGAGTTAAAAGAACAAAATCCCGGAAAGTACGCGCGTGACATCGCAGGTTTAATGAATATTAGCGAAGCAGAGCTGGCATTTGCCCGCGTCACGCACGATGCGTGGCGGATGCGTGGCAATATTCGTGAAATTCTGGCGGCACTGGAAAGCGTTGGCGAAACCAAATGCATTTGCCGGAACGAGTATGCTGTTCATGAGCAGATTGGTGCTTTCACGAACCAGCATTTGAACGGTCATGCCGGATTAATACTCAACCCGCGCGCGCTGGATTTGCGACTGTTTCTCAATCAGTGGGACAGTGTTTTCCATATAAAAGAAACCACGGCTCGCGGCGAACGCCAGAGTATTCAGTTCTTTGATCATCAGGGCGATGCGTTACTGAAAGTTTATGCCACCGACAATACTGACATGGCGGCATGGAGCGAGCTTCTGGGGCATTTTATCGTCGAAGAGAATACGCAGCTTGAGTTAAAAGCCGCTGATGCGACTGCCGCACAAACCGACGTAGATGCCAGTGTGGTCGAGCAAGAGTGGCGGGCGATGACCGACGTTCATCAGTTTTTTACGTTGCTCAAGCGCCACAACCTGACTCGTCAGCAGGCGTTTAATCTGGTGGCAGACGATTTGGCCTGCAAAGTGCCCAACAGTGCGCTGGCGCAGATACTGGAATCCGCCCAGCAAGACGCTAATGAGATCATGGTATTTGTTGGCAACCGTGGTTGCGTACAGATCTTCACCGGTGTGGTTGAAAAAGTTGTGCCGATGAAAGGCTGGCTGAATATTTTCAACCCAACGTTTACTCTTCACCTTTTAGAGGAGTGCATTGCTGAAACCTGGGTTACTCGTAAACCCGCCAGTGACGGTTATGTGACCAGTCTGGAATTGTTTGCCCATGATGGTACGCAGATTGCGCAGCTCTATGGTCAACGTACAGAAGGCGAACAGGAGCAAGCGCAATGGCGTAAACAGATTGCGGCATTGACGCAGGAAGGTGTTACTGCGTAAAGCGTAATTGTGCGGAGGTCTGGCGGTCGCCGGGCCTCTTTATAAATATCAGCTGGCGAGTTCAGACCAGATAATCAATATGTTGATGACGTACCAGTTCGTTGATCCGCTTAAGGTTAAGAATCATCATAATATTGTGTTTATGGCAATAGAATGTTTTCAGCGAAATTTTTAATTTCCCCAGAATATCTTCCGTCGTCATTTGATTAGCAATGCAGGTCAGAACCTGATGTTGTTTGCATGAGAGTGACACATCCGCTTCTGGCACAGAACAGTAACTGCCATTAAGCAGCGCGACAAAGTCAATAATCGTAATATTTCTCTGGACAAAGGTTACCGGGACTTTCCCCAGACAACGTTTAATATTAAACGGTGAGAAAACAATGACATGAACAGGCTTCAGATGTTCAATTTTGTTGAGTATTGAAGAATGAAAGACATTATTCATTAACGTGTCAATAATCACTAAGGCATTCTGATGCAATGTTAAGTCGATCTCTTCTTCGTTCTGTATATGAACGACATTACCCTTACTTAAAATATTTTTCATGGCGGTGAAAAACATTGTATCCCTGGTAATTATAAGAAACATAACCGACTCCTGTTGCGGACATTAACTTTATAATCAGGTGCCAAAGGTAATAAATAGAGAGGATATTATAATTATAGTTATATATAAATATTCATACTAAAGATGCAGATATTTGAAAAATATCTGCATCTTTAAACTAAATCATTTCACCAGTTCTGGTGTTACCTGGCTAACCGCATTAGTGTAGTAAGGTGCGCCCCAGCCTGGTTCAGGCCAGAATGCGCCGTAGCCGTAATCCCACAGGTTGTAGGTGGTGTTGACCACTTCTCTCAAATGCCACACCTGAATACCTTGTACATTCACGTCAACGAAGTTATACGGGACTTTATTGATAAATCCAGGTTGTTCGCCCTGAATTGTGCCGAGAACGGTAACAAAGTGATTGCGGTAGTTCACTGGGTCAAGGAAGCCATTTTGTCTGGCGAGCAGGCGACCCTGATAGTTGGCTTCAATTTCAGGTTTGGCATAGCTATCCAGCGGTAATACGGCGATTTCTAACAACGTATCTGTTTTGCCGTTAATAACGTTGATAACCTTACCGCCAAAGCGTGCCTGTTGACCAACATACAAATTTGGTTGGTTATGAACAGCAACAAAACTTTTTTGAATATCAGGTTGGTTATTGCCTTTGATATTTTGCGGAATCGAACTACATGCGGCAAGAAAAAATGAAAGGCTGAAGATGAGTGCACCTTTTGTCTTGTTCATGTTACTATCCTTATCAACAAATGTTAAAACCATAATAGATATTTCTTTATAGTTTTCATCCGATTCTTAGGCGATATGCCTGATAGTAACGTAAACCTGTCTGATATTTATATCCTTGAACATTAGTCCCGGATAGCATTGACATATGAAGTTATTATCCGCCTCCTTGTAATATTAGTTCTTTATTTAATTATTATAATGAGTTTATTTTTTCTCTCATGTTACATGGAGTACTAATTATTAGCATTATGGTGATAACCATTTATTAAAATGGAAACTATTTATCCGCGAGGGCAGGAAGCGCTATTTACTGAAATTGCGCGATCATGCATCCGGTAAGAAATGATACGCGTTCGTCAGAGATTGGGGGCACAGCCCCCTTTGTTTATTTTAATCGTTTACCCGAATCATCAACCACTTTCTCGCCATCTTCCTTGCTGAACGCGCCTTTTTGCGCATCTGGCAGGATCTCCAGCACCACTTCCGAAGGACGGCAAAGACGGGTTCCCAGCCGCGTTACCACGATTGGACGGTTAATCAGAATCGGGTGTTGCAACATAAAGTCGATTAACCGATCGTCAGTAAATTTATCTTCTGCCAGACCCAGTTCCTCATACGGTTCAACGTTTTTACGCAGCAGGGCGCGAACAGAAATTCCCATATCAGCAATGAGTTTTACCAGCTCATCACGAGTCGGTGGGGTTTCCAGATAATAGATAATGGTCGGTTCTGTACCGCTGTTGCGGATCATCTCCAGCGTGTTACGCGACGTGCCGCAGGCCGGGTTGTGATAAATGGTAATGTTGCTCATATCAGTATCTCATTACAAAGTGAAAGAGAGGCGTAGCGCCAGCGCCACCAGCGTTACAAACAGTACCGGCAGGGTCATGATAATTCCTGTGCGGAAGTAATATCCCCAGGTAATCGTCATATTCTTCTGCGAAAGTACGTGCAGCCAGAGCAGCGTTGCCAGGCTACCAATAGGTGTAATTTTCGGCCCCAGATCGCAGCCAATAACGTTGGCGTAAACCATCGCTTCTTTGATCACACCAGACGCCGTGCTGCTATCAATAGACAACGCACCAACCAGTACCGTAGGCATATTGTTCATGATCGAAGAGAGGAAGGCGGTCAGGAATCCGGTGCCCAGCGTCGCCGCCCACAGGCCGTTATCTGCCAGTACGTTGAGTACGCCAGAAAGGTAATCTGTCAGTCCCGCATTGCGCAGGCCATAAACCACCAGATACATACCTAGCGAGAAGATGACAATCTGCCAGGGTGCACCGCGCAGCACTTTACCCGTATTGATAGCATGACCGCGTTTAGCGACGACAAATAATATCAGCGCGCCCACTGCCGCAATGGCGCTTACCGGAATGCCGAGTGGTTCCAGGACAAAAAATCCCACCAGCAGAAGCAGTAAAACAACCCAGCCAGTTTTGAACGTAGCAGGATCTTTAATCGCTTCGGCGGGAGATTTCAGCAGCGCCATATCGTAGTTCTGCGGAATATCTTTGCGGAAATAGAGATGCAACATCACCAGGGTAGCCAGTATCGCGGCGATATCCACCGGCACCATTACCGAAGCATATTCGCGAAAGCCAAGACCAAAGAAATCTGCCGAAACGATATTCACCAGGTTCGAGACGATAAGCGGCAGGCTGGCGGTATCGGCAATGAATCCGGCCGCCATCACAAACGCCAGCGTAGTGCCTTTACTGAAACCTAATGCCAGCAGCATGGCGATGACAATCGGCGTTAAAATAAGCGCCGCGCCATCATTGGCAAACAGAGCTGCAACGGCGGCACCGAGCAGGACAATCCAGGTAAACAGCAGGCGACCACGACCATTGCCCCAGCGTGAAACGTGCAGCGCCGCCCATTCGAAAAAGCCGGACTCATCCAGCAGCAGACTGATGATAATAACGGCAATAAATGCGGCAGTTGCATTCCAGACGATATTCCACACCACCGGAATATCGCCCGGATGGACCACGCCTGTAACTAACGCCAGTATTGCGCCCAGCGTTGCACTCCAGCCGATGCCTAAACCTTTCGGCTGCCAGATAACCAATACGATGGTCAGGACAAAAATAGCGCCTGCCAGTAACATAATGCCTCCCGGATAAAACACATGCGAAAATCCATATGTGTTTAGCTAAATTTTTTAACTGCAAATGTTCTTACTGTCTACGGAACAATTTTGTCGAGCCAGGTTGCGGACAATCGCCTGAACCTTTTCCTGTTCACATCGCCAGGCCTCATCAATAATTTTCGCCGCCCATGCTGGAATATGCGGCGATAGGCGGTAATGAACCCACTTACCTTGCTTGCGGTCCAGCAATAGCCCGCTTTCACGCAGCAATGCCAGATGGCGGGATATCTTGGGCTGCGACTGATCGAGGGCAGTGCAGAGATCGCAGACGCATAACTCTCCCAGTTCGCTAAGCAGTAAAACGATGCCCAGACGGGTTTCATCAGCAAGAATTTTGAACAATTGGATGGGTAACAGAAATGACATATTGCGCTCCTGATTGTTGCAGGTAGTGTCTCTCTTCGAAGCGGATAAGTCAAAAACATATATGACTTAACGAATGTGTAAGTGCAGAAGAAGGTAATAGGTGTGAATTTTGAGTTGGCTATTCATTTGAAAGGAGGTCTGAATCAGGACGTAAAAAAACCGACT
>NZ_PZKQ01000066.1:0-20485 GCF_003046645.1 Escherichia sp. MOD1-EC6475
GGTTTATCGGTCGGTTTACCTGCGGCTTCCATACGTTTGCGCCAACGCCATTTCATTGCCATCCCACCGAGCATACAGGCCTCGGAAGAACCAATGGTGTTGGTGCCAACGGCCTGACCGTTTTTCGGCGCAGGCGCGTGCCACAGGTCGGCAACCATGTTTACACAACGCAGGTCGATAGCTGCGGACTGCGGATATTCTTCTTTATCGATCCAGTTTTTGTTGATCGACAGATCCATCAGTTTATGAACATTTTCGTCGTCCCAGGTCTGACAAAATGTGGCAAGGTTTTGTCGGGCATTGCCATCCAGGTATAATTCATCATTGATAATCTGGAATGCGATGTCATCGCGCATTTCGTGCAGCGGAAAACGTTTAGATTCCGCGATAGTGGAAATAGATTTCGCACCAAAACGTGAATCGAGTAGTTCTGACCTTAAATCCGTTACTTGCTTCTTATCCATTTCAAACTCCTTAAAATGATTGGATCGCATTAAAAAAAGTAGGATTTATCGATAAAGTAAGCAAGCGTAATGGCTTTGGTTTTAAATAACAAAATCCTAACCGATTTTTGATTTTCGGAATAAGTACGGTGTATTTTTCATAATTAATTACAATGAGATACAACAGTTTCCGATAAGGGGTGTTGAGTTATATGTTGTTATTTTTCTGTAATTTTCCTACGCAACATGATTATCACATAAAAATCAGCCCGTAAAATATCATTATTCGTCATCATTAATTTATGAAAGCGGTGGATAATATTGTCAAATAACAAAGGTTATTACTGGAATCTCAGCCAACCATGTTAACGAGTGATTTTTATTTCTACAGCCATAGTCCAGTATAGATGTGCGCAGATAATAACGATGCGGAAAATTAAGTAATATCTATAAGATATTTCCTGGTCGAAGATCACATGACTATAAATGAGGATTGACATACCACCGAAGGCTTATTGACTTATTTTAGCTGTAATGCACCCCATCTACGGAAGGCCAGTTGCGATTACTAAATAATAACTACGCAACCGTAATTTAGTCAGCATCCAATAGAACTTACCCCTTTATATTAGCTCTTGCACAAAAAGCTAAATTCATAAGTTTTGCTTCTTCATCTGGTGGCGTATTAGACAGCTCAATATCATATTTAAATGCATTGCCAAAAATACGTGTTTCAGGAAGATGGATTAATGTGCAATCTGTCTTTTGATGTTGACGCGTTAATAACGGGGGTAAAATATTTGTTAGATCCCAAAAATCACGGTGCCGATATTCTCTGGGAGAACATCCAAACAATTTTTTAAATTCACGACTGAATGACTGCTGTGAATCAAAATGCAAAGAGAGCGCAATATCAAGCATTGATTTGGCAGTAAGTCTGACAAGAATGGCTGCCCGACAAAGTCTTCGTTTGCGGATGTATGCGCCCAGGGGCATGTGCATGTAGTTTCTGAACAGGAGTTGAATATTGCGTCTGCTGTAGCCAGATTTCTGTGCGATATCTTCGATTGAGATAGGGTGATCGAGATTGCACTCAATCCACTCCAGGAGCTGCTGTAAAATCTTCTGCCTGATCATAACATTCTCCATTTATCTTTAGTCACTTTGCACATTTTCCTGGCGACAATGGATTTGAGTATATCAAAAACAGAAATGCCCGAGGCAAAACGATTGATAGTGCCTGTCGGGTAATGGGGAGGGAGCATGTACATTAAAGCTATGAGGTCGGTACGGTGGTCAGGTGTATGTTGATATCTTGCATTTAACTTATGTTGTGTGAGAATTCAGTTCATAAGAAAAAAACGCCTTATCTTATTGCTTTAAATGAATATTTTTAATATAAATATCAACTCACTTCCAGATAACTTCATGAACTAACATAGAGTCCGCTTCTTATGGGTATTTTCTGAAAGCCTGCTTACCTTGTGTTTCTGGGCAGTTGTGTATTGGAGAAAACGAAAAATCCGAGAATGCAAGGTAATCTACCCGAAAAACCGGTGAATGCTCGAGCCGCGCCTCTGGCTGGAAGTAACCAATGGCACGGTTGAAGAGTGTGCTGCCCAGATCAATGAAATCTTACGATATGACGGTTACGAAGTTGTTAGAGATGGCAACTTCTACAAAGTTCGTGAACTTGCTGGTGTAGTGATCGAGGTTGAACACCACTTTGCAGATTCTGATGAGTTGAGCAAATTGCTCCTTGAAGAACAGATTCAGAAATGCAGGGAGAAGGTTGAAATCGGCGATTATTCGGGTGTAATTACTAATGGTTCGCAAGAAAGAATAAATCGACAAGAGGTAGATATGTCTCAACCCTATCCTAGCCCTATACAGCTTTGGGCTATGCAGGTATTTCATGTCTTTTCCTCATAATTTGCAGCCCCAGCAATTATGTCCGGGCACCACAAGGATGTCGGTAACGCAGGAGAGAAATATTTTCAGTCGCTGCGTTACTTCACTTCCGGTTCTGGCATTTTTCGGATCTTAGCAGAGGAGGAGAGAAAGTTAGTACAGATAAGGCACTAATGAATAAAAACTATTGTGAATAAGGGATTATTGCAAATATTTAAAGTAAATACTTTCATTATTAGCATATAAGCATAAAAAGGCGACGCCCTGTCTGCGTCGCCGGAAGGATGAAATCAAAGATGGTCGAACCGGCCAGCCAAGGGGCCTTTTACCTGCATGTCAAATTCCCACACCGTTTTAAGCTCCCCCTCAAGCGGATCGGCGCTACTGCGATAGAAGGTATTGAAAAGCGTACCATCCGGATACCGGAACAGCTTCAGTTCACCAAAGGTTTCCCTGTTGACCAGCAGGGAATAATTCTGCAGGGCATGGCGAACCTGATAAATGAGACAGTTATTGATCCTGACGGGCAGTCCGTGGACACCTCGGGCAGAGGTATCAATCTGCAGATCCAGCGCAGCATGCCTGTCCGGCTGGTAACTCAGCTCCCGTAATTCGTCACTGAACCGGGAACCATAGATAATGAGCACAGAATCGCGCTGATCTGCTGTGTGCTGCCGGACAGCCTGCAGCAGATCCGGCAGGTTGCTTACCGGTGTGTTAAGGGTGGCGGGTAATTTACCCAGCATAAAATGCAGCCGGTGAAGCATGCTTCCCTTCAGGTCTGCCGTGGCAGGAAAATCGCCGTAGAAATTCGTGTTCAGATGGCGGGCCACATATTCTCTGGGCACTCCTGCCGAATAGCACCTCATTTGCCAGTCATGCCGGAAATCCGGGTCCGCAGTGAAGTTGAAGCGTGCAAGTAGAGGGTCTTCTGACAACGCCCCTGGCAACTCTGCCGTCAGACGAATATCGGTCTTTCTCAGTCGTTCCGTATCCACTTCTGCTGCCAGGATATCAGCTGTCTTGCTGCGGCTAAACGCCTCAATATACCGGTCCACTATGTCATTGAAAAAGGGAACCTGTCCGGCATATTCGGCGGCCGACAGCATATACCCCTGATAAGGGACAAACGGGTCTCGTTTGAGTCTTTCGAGTGTATGAATGATCTGCTCTTTACGAAAATAAGAAAACAGGCCCCCGGCCAGTGCCTCCGAAACGCGTTCGGTTACAGGCTCTGACGTTCTGGCGAGCCGGATGGCGAGGAGCGCAAACGCACCATAAAGAGAGGCCAGATCATCCTTTATCCCTGAATAGATTCTGCCGGATATTAACGGTCTCTCATTAAACGAGGTCAGGGCTTCAATGGTCTCTGACAGGGCACCATACCAGTTGTTGTGGTTCTGCGGCCGGTAATGTTCGATTCTCAGGATTATATCGATAATATCCGTGGCCGTTTTGAAAGCGGGCGTGGCGGCGTCATTGTCATCCCTTTCTTCAAATAATGACGACAATCCCAGACGGTTAACCAGGTCAGCGAGATCAATATTCCCCTGGGGCTCCAGGTTGGCAACGATATATCCTGATATCAACAGCCGCATATCGCATAAGGCATTACTGAAAATGATGGCTGATGCTGCCTTTTCATTATACATACCGCCCCTGAGCATCGTGGTCCACTGCGGGCCCGGAGGTTCCAGATTCATATAATCAGGATTGAGGAAGAAGCTGTGCCATCGAAATTCTTCCTCCCAGTACCGGGAGAAGCGACTTTTCTCATTCCATAGACACAGCACATCATGCGCATGTCTTGCAGACGACACATTGTCGGCCACTACAGGAGGAATAATTAGTCTGACGGTGTAGTGCAGATGGAATAAAAGGCGGCTGGCATAATCCCCGGCGTCAGGTTTACCGATGACGTCCCTCATACTCCAGCCTTCCCACAGACTGATGAAACTGCGGATCAGATCCTGGTGTGTCTGTTCCTGGCTGACGGATAGGGTACCGCCGTTTCCTGCTTTCCATTCAGTAAGGGTGTGCCATACGCTAAAGAGCGACTGTATAAACTGTCTGAAATCCGTGAAACTGGTACTGTCAGATTCCCTGTAGACGTGTAAGGGGACATACATCGCTTCACTGAAGTAGGCACCCGTCGTCTCAGTTGATTTTACCGTTTCCCTTATAAACTGCCTTAACTCAAAATGAAACGACTGGCTTAAAGAATAGCTCAGGCCTGAGGCGTCCTGTTCGTCCAGAAAATTACCGTCAGCATAACAAAAGCTCCTTTTGACAGACGTGTAGGTTCCCGTAAGTCTTTTTACAGCCATTTTAAAAATGCCAATGTTTTTATCATTCAGGGCATCATAGGCCTCACCAAAAAAATCATAGGGGATGTCATTATAATCTTTCTTTTGCCGAGGTACGCCCATCGGAATACAACGTCTGTACAGCCAGTTCCACAGCTGGGAGGTAATAACTCCTTTTGCCGACAAAAGGGTTAAGTTGTCGTTTTCTCTGCCGGACGAAGGTAGAATCACAATCTCAGCCTCCTGATCCGGAACGGGCCGTAATCGTCTCAGAAGGAAAAGTAGTGGCCTCAGGTAAATATCTTTTACGACTTCATTTTTCTTAACGGGGCAGGTAAGCGTGTTCATCCCGTCGTTCATGGCGTCTGCGTAGGGCAGTATTTTTATCGTCTTCAGATACTGGTTGCCAATATAATGACCCGGATACTGCAACCAGGATCTTATCATGGATTGCTGTATATATTGGCTCACCATCTGTGACTGATAGTATTTTTTCATCAGACGGTCCCGTTTATCATCATCCAGGACATTGAGACTGGTGACAAAGAACCAGATGGACAGAAAGATATTGAACAGCATCCAGATAAAGGCGGTAACCGCCATCGCAGTATTGAGATAGTTATCCCCGAGTGACGACGCTATCCCCGCCATCAGAATAAAGCCCGCTAGGGAAAGGGCGCTTAATCCTGCAAACATATACCCGGAATTCAACTGATAGGCGGACTGGATATGAATCCGGGATGATTTTTTCTGAAAAAGAACACTGATCAGACCGACAACCAGCGGGAACACAATACCGATGAGGGTCACCTGGCTTCCCAGCAGGCTGGACATCCACCCGGGCAAGGCCGTAATACCTTTAAAATGTTGACGGGCAAACGGATCAAAGACAGGGCGGGCATAGTGAGCCACCGCCACCGCGCCAGCTGCCACTCCCCAGAGTATCAGCATGGCCCGAATGTAATGCGTGGAGCAATAAACCTGCAGCCTTTCCGCCAGATTCCAGCTGAGATTTTTATGGTCCCGGTTGGCTTTGAGTTTGCGGCGCAGGTCAGTTCTGACCTGCCAGGTCACGCTGTTAAGGAGCTTTCCAAACATAGATATCCTGAATTCCCTATATGCTAAGTGCAGAAATAATAAACATTAACCCACTTTTTATCGCGGATAACTTCACAATTAATTACCTGAGCCTGTCCGGGCCCCGTGGTTACTGCCAGAATGCTGAGATCAACGACACGGCCAGCACCAGGCATACCGTTACGCTAGGTTGACGAAGAAGCTCAGCAAGACAGAAGGTGGCTCCCCGGCGACGTGCTTTATTTAAAAGTGATGGATGACCGCACTTTTCATCGGTCTTGTTAGGTATCTTTTCTTCACCCTTAAATCAACTAGCGAGAAAAGTATTTATATTGTGAGGAGGAATATGAGTGCGGAGCTGGGTAGGGCGACCGTCATCTTTGAGTGGCCTATAATCCTTCGTCATGTAGTCAGACTGTCCTTGTGACAGAACGTGTACTCCTTAGGTTAAGTTATAGATTTTATAATCAAAAATAATAATTAAGCTAAAATACGTTTCCCACATCACAAATTACGGGTCAGCTCTTCGATGTTATCGGAAAGCATATCCAGCAGGGATCTGACATAAATATTATTATTTCCCTGATGCCACATTGCGCTCAGTGGTAGCCCTTCAACATGCTTCATCGGCGAGAGAGCAAGGTATCTGACACCGTCGGCATTCATATTTTTATATGATGCAGGCACCAGGGCTACGCCCAGCCCGGCGGCAACAAAACTCAGGATGGTCTGCTTCTCTTCGGCATATTGCGCAATAACGGGCATGCTGCCACCCTCCCTGAAAATATTCATCGTCAGATCATGGCTGTGACGCCGGGTACGTCTTTCCGGCACGATAACGGGTTCATTACGAAAATCAGCGATACTGACTTCGTCATAACTGACCAGCCGGTGGTCAGCAGGTACGGCAAGCACACAGGTCTCATTCGCGATAAAACGGGTAGTCAGCGTAGCATCAGCATGTTCAGGCGGACGCACAAAGACCAGGTCCAGCCATCCGGAAATGAGCCGCGGGATAAGATTGTGAGATTTATCTTCCGTGATATGGATATCCGCATCAGGAAACTGCCTGACAAAAAGATTAAGTAACTCCGGCAGTAATCCTCTGGCCGCGCTGTCAATAGCACCGATCCGCAGCGTCCTTTTTTGCGGCAGCACATTTTTACGGAACCGCAGCCGTAGCGCATCGAAATCAGCAATCACGGCTTTGGCCTCATTTAAAAACTCTGCGCCTTCAGGCGTAAGCGACACATTCCGGGTTGATCGATTCAGTAGCCTTATCCCCAGATCTTCTTCCAGCAGTTTGATGAAACGGCTGAGTGACGCAGGCATCATTTCGAGTTTACGGGCAGCCCGACCAAAGTGAAGCTCATCACCTAACACCACAAAGCAACGCAGCTGATTTATATCCATTTTTTCACCAGAAACCGATTATCTAAATAATTTGTATAAAGCAGTGCTGATGATAAAACCGCACACCTCTCCATACTGGGTTTATTACAAAACGATAACAACCCTACACGACAATGGAGCATCCCCAAAATGAATAATCACCTCGAAAAAAAGGTCATGCGCAAGGTTACCCTGCGCATTATTCCTTTTATCATGCTGCTGTATTTCATCGCTTTCCTCGATCGGGTAAACATTGGTTTTGCCGCCCTGACCATGAACGAGGATCTGGGGTTTTCGCCCACCGTTTTCGGGCTGGGCGCCGGCATTTTCTTCCTCGGCTACTTTCTGTTTGAAGTCCCGTCAAACTTAATCCTGCATAAAGTGGGAGCCCGCATCTGGATCGCCCGCGTGATGATCACCTGGGGCTTAGTCTCTGGCTGCATGGCTTTTGTGCAGGGTACAACAAGCTTCTACATTTTGCGTTTTCTGCTCGGCGTGGCGGAAGCCGGTTTCTTCCCGGGCATTATCCTTTATCTCAGCTATTGGTTCCCGGCAGCCAGACGCGCGCAGGTCACTGCCATCTTTATGGCCGCAGCCCCGCTCTCTACAGCACTGGGATCGCCTATTTCTGCCGCCCTTCTGGAGATGCATGGCTTCCTCGGCTACGCCGGCTGGCAGTGGATGTTTGTGCTGGAAGCCTTGCCAGCGCTGATACTCGGCGTTGTGGTTCTGTTCTTCCTTACCGATCGTCCGGCCAAAGCTAAATGGCTAACTGACGAAGAGCGTGCGTGGCTGGAAAACACCATGCAGGCCGAGGAACTGGCCCGGGCGGCAAAACAGAGCCACAGCAGCGCATGGAAAGGACTGGCGGATAAGCGGGTACTGGCTCTGGCACTGGTCTATTTCGGTACTTCTGCCGGCCTGTACACGCTTGGCATCTGGTCCCCGCAAATCATCCGCAGCTTTGGTGCTACCTCGCTGGAGATCGGTTTCCTCAACGCTTTCCCGGCTGTCATCGGCGTCATTGCCATGATCCTGTGGGCACGGCATTCCGACCGCACCAAAGAGCGCAGCTGGCATGTGATTGGCGCCTGTCTGCTGGCGGCAGCCGGTCTGATTTACGCCGGTAACGTCAGCACACTCTTTACCGTGATCGTCGCCTTAACGCTGGTCACCGTGGGCATCAGCGCATCCAAACCGCCACTCTGGAGTATGCCAACGGTGTTCCTTAGCGGCCCGGCAGCGGCAGCGGGCATTGCCACGATTAACTCCATTGGTAACCTCGGCGGCTTTGTCGGCCCGATGATGATTGGCGTGATCCGCCAGCAAACCGGTAGCTACACCTGGGGCCTGTACTTTGTCGCCGGACTGCTGGCGATCTCGGCCCTCGTTGTCCTGATTCTTTCTGCCAGAGCGAATAAATCGCAAACGGCAGAGATCCCTCATCCTCATACTCATTAACTGGAGAAGTAACTATGCGTACCTACAAAATTGCTGCTATACCCGCCGACGGTATCGGTCCGGAAGTCATCTCTGCTGGGGTTGAAGTGCTGCATGCGCTGACACGCCACAATCCGCAGCTGAACTTTGATGTGGAGACCTTTGACTGGGGGGCGGACTATTACAAAAAACATGGCGTGATGATGCCGGAAGAGGGGCTTAACACACTAAAAAAATTTGATGCAATTTACTTCGGTGCGGTGGGTGCACCGGATGTGCCTGACCATATTACTCTCTGGGGCCTGCGCCTGCCAATTTGCCAGGGCTTCGACCAGTACGCCAACGTGCGTCCAACCAAAATCCTGCCGGGTGTCACCTCACCGCTGCGGAACCGCGGGCCGGGCGATCTTGACTGGGTCATTGTGCGAGAAAACTCCGAGGGGGAATACTCTGGCAACGGCGGCCGTGCACACCGTGGCTTACCGGAAGAAGTCGGCACCGAGGTGGCAATCTTCACCCGCGTCGGGGTTACGCGCATTATGCGCTATGCCTTCAGACTGGCGCAGTCTCGTCCACGTAAACTGCTGACAGTGGTGACCAAATCCAATGCCCAGCGCCACGGAATGGTGATGTGGGATGAGATTGCCGCCGAAGTGGCGCAGGAATTCCCGGATGTGCAGTGGGACAAGATGCTGGTCGATGCCATGACGCACCGCATGACGCTGCATCCCCAGACCCTGGATACCATCGTTGCCACCAATCTGCACGCCGATATCCTCTCCGATCTGGCCGGTGCGCTGGCTGGCAGTCTGGGCGTGGCGCCGACCGCCAATATTGATCCGGAACGCCGCTTCCCTTCCATGTTCGAACCTATCCATGGTTCAGCTTTTGACATCACCGGCAAAGGTATTGCTAACCCGATAGCAACCTTCTGGACTGCGGTACAGATGCTTGAACATCTGGGAGAGCGTAACGCCGCGGCGCTGATTATGGAAAGTATCGAATATGTTTGTGAGAAAGGCATTCTGACGCCAGATGTCGGTGGAACGGCCAGTACCGCGGACGTCACCCGTGCTGTAGTGGAATTTATCGAAGCCAGAGCAAATATCGCCGAGACCGTATAACCATGAAAAATGAACAGGCTGCAGAGATCCTGCAGGATATTTTTCAGCATGCTGTCGACAGCGCCCGAGCCGGGCCTGCGATCCTGTCTAACCTGCCGGAAAAACCGCGTGGCCGCTGCGTGGTAATCGGTGCCGGTAAAGCCTCGGCGGCAATGGCAGCGGCTGTGGATGCAGCCTGGCCGGATGTGGATGTGTCTGGCGTGGTGGTGACGCGTTACGGTTACGCGGTGCCTGCTGGCCGCATCCGGATTATCGAGGCTGCTCATCCGGTATCGGATTCGATGAGCGAAGTTGCCGCAATGCTGATTGTGGAAGCGCTGCGCGGATTGACCTCTGATGACCTGGTGCTGGCGCTAATTTCCGGTGGCGGGTCGGCGTTGATGGCGCTGCCCGCACCAGGATTAACATTGAAAGATAAGCAGGCCATTACCCGCGCGCTACTGCACAGTGGTGCCAATATCAAAGAGATGAATCTAGTACGTCGTCATCTCTCCGCGGTGAAAGGCGGCAAGCTGGCAAAAATGGCGCAACCGGCCCGTATTGTGTCACTGATTATCAGCGATGTGCCGGGGGATAACCCGGCAGATGTGGCATCAGGTCCTACTGTCGCCGATGACAGCACGCCGCTTGATGCGCTTCGGGTACTCCAGCGCTACGGTATTCAGACCCCGGAACCTGTTCATAAACTGCTAAGCCAGCCGGCAGGCCCGGTTGAAAGCACAGCGAACAGCGAGGTTAAACTCATTGCCACGCCGCGGCTGGCTTTGCAGGCTGCCGCGCTGGCTGCGTGCAGACACGGACTGACGCCGCTTATTCTGGGTGATGCGATAGAAGGCGAAAGTCGTGAAGTGGCCATTGTTATGGCCGGGATTGCTAAATCCGTGAAGCAGTATGGTCATCCGGTTTCCGGTCCGGCAGTACTGCTGTCGGGTGGTGAAACCACCGTAACGGTAAACAATGACCAGCCCGGAAAGGGTGGGCGAAATACTGAATTTTCGCTCAGTCTGGCCTGTGCATTGCAGGGGGAAAGCGGCATATGGGCTATCGCCGGCGACAGTGATGGTATCGACGGCACAGAAGATGCAGCAGGTGCTCTGGTATTTCCGGACACGTTAACACGCGGCAAAATGGGAGGCCTGGATGCGGCTAATTATCTCGATGATCACGACAGTTATAACTATTTTCACGCGCTTAATGACCTGGTAATAACCGGGCCAACGCTAACAAACGTAAACGATATTCGGGCAATAATGATTATCTGACGCTGTCGTTACTTGCGCACCGCCGCGCAGAAAGAGGGAGGACGCCGCCCGCAGGCGGCGCTGGCACCCTATGCAGAGGTCAGCCGGTGACTTTCATACAGCAGATCGTAGATCTCGTCTGTCGTGAGGGGACCGTCCAGGATCACGCTCACCCAGTGCTCTTTATTCATGTGCCAGGCAGGCAGAATGCCTTCTTTCCTGCGAAGAGGCCCGATGTGTTCAGGTCTGACCTTCACCTCCAGCACGTCGACGTCATCACGGGTTTCAAGACCCAGTTTTGTTCCGGGCACATTCATGACCAGACCAAACCATTTTTCGCCATCGTGATGGCGCAGCACCGCATAGTGCGGCAAATTACTCCATAAATATTCAGGTTCAGATTTAAAGTGTTCGCGGGCATGGCGGGTTTACGGTGAGCACTGATAAGCGCCAGATCATGCTCACTGAAATACGCCATTCGGGTCAGCGTTAACTCATCTTCAGGCAATGCCAGTAATGATTCTCTATCCGACAGAGAAAGAATCTGCCTCCTTGCCATATAGTTTCCCTCACAAATTATTCGATGCGGTATTTTTAACAAAAATGGTTATCGCATAAGGGTACACCCTGACGCCATAATCAAAACGTGACGGCACACGATGAATGACATAACCTATATGCGATAGATTAAGTGCAATAACCTAAATGCGATAATGCGGTGGGAAAATGTTCATCAGAGCTTATTTAAGGGCATCGACGGAAGACCAGTTCGCCGATCGAGCAAAAGAGATGCTGGAGCAGTTCGTCCAGGAACGGGGGCATAAAATCGCCAGCTATTACCGGGAAAATATCAGTGGCACAAAACTTGAGCGCCCGGAACTGGGACGCTTACTGATGGACAGTCACCACAATGATATTTTACTGGTCGAGCAGATAGACCGTCTGACACGTCTCAGTAACAGCGACTGGATGACGCTAAAAAAACAGATAGAACAACATGAGCTGCGAATTGTCAGTCTTGATGTGCCCACATCATGGCAGGCACTGTCAGATAAGGATCCTTCTCAGGCCGATCCGATCACCCGCGCAGTAATAACCGCCATCAATAACATGCTTATCGATCTGATGGCCGCAATGTCACATAAGGACTGGCTGAGCCGCCGCCAGCGGCAAAAACAGGGAATCGAGCGGGCTCATACAATTGGAAAGTACCGGGGTAAGCAAGCCGATCAGGAACGGCATCAGAAAGTCCTGTACTACCGGCAGGTAAAGAAACTGAGTATCCGGGAAACGGCGGATGCTACAGGCTACAGTGCTTCACAGGTTTGCCGGATACAAGCGCTTCATAAAAATAATGAAACTGCCTGAAAGGCTGGAATGACGGTGTTTATTTGCAGTCATGGCGTAATAGTTAGCGCCCTGTAACAACCTTTGTGATTAGCAGACTGATGCATCATCTATGTAAGGAAAGTCCGCTGTGTGCCAGAAGCGGATGTTGCTAACGCCTCAGAGTGTAAATCTATGGGGGCAGCTCTTACAACAAAACACACCGGTACTGGAAAATTGTTAATGCCGTAGCAGGAGCCGGCTTAAAAACCCTTCATCCTGCCGTGGATCGCATACAACTAAATTTTACATCGTTGACTGGCTGAGGGGACCACTGCGTCCGGAAGGGGAGTGCCCTAAATCTGCTGTGCAGTATCTGTGAGGATTCAAATACCATATTCGCTGTCATGCCTGGTCATTTTGTCGGTCAACCAGATCAGGCCCCCGGAATGCGCGGCGCCATTCGCTGGGACTCACACTGAATTTTGACTTAAAACTCTGACGGAATGAAACGGGTGACTGAAATCCGGCCATTTCGGCGACCTTTTCAATACTGTGGCTGGTCGTCTCCAGCAGCTCCTGGCTTCGCTGAAGTCGTTCCGCGTTGATCCAGTCTGCCAGTGTTGTACCGGTGGCCTTCAGAAAGTGACGGGTCAGCGTTCTCCGGCTCATGCTGACAAATCCGGCCAGTGAATCCAGGTCATGAGGTTTGTCCAGATTGCGGCGCAGATAATCCATTAATTCATTCATTTTGTTGTCCCGTGTTGTTTCCGGGACAGGACGTTCTATAAACTGAGCCTGGCCGCCTTCCCGGTAAGGCGGAACGACCATCCTCCGGGCCACCCGGTTGGCAACGGCCGAACCGTAATGGTCCCGGATAATACTCAGACAGCAGTCGATACCCGCAGCAGTGCCGGCAGAGGTAATCAGCCGTTCGTCGCGGGTATACAGCGAATTGCTGTCTAGGTGAACGTCAGGAAAGCGGGCTGTGAAATCCTGTTCATACTCCCAGTGTGTGGCAGCACGGTGTCCGTCGAGCAGCCCAGTATAAGCCAGCACGTAGGTACCCAGGCATAGCCCCACCACCTGTGCGCCACGCTGCCACGCGCTGATCAGCTTATCGAGCAGTGCCTGGTCTGGTTTCTCATCAGGATTATGCCAGTAAGGGACGATGATAATATCGGCAGCATCAAGACGTTCCAGCCCATGCTCAACGTTGATGGACAGTCCGATATCAGACTGCACCATACCCGGCTCCCGGGCACAGATTTCGACACGGAACAGCTCCGGTTCCGGCATTGAGGCGCCGAAAATGATGCAGGGTACAGAAAAGTGAAACGGGCTGAAACCGTCAGTGACAATGACGGCAACTGTCAAAGCAGACATCGTATTTACCTTTTCGTCAGTTGCAGCGACCGGAATTCCGGTCGCTGACACGTTCATACGGACCGGCTATATGGCAGCCGTGGCCGGTTCCGGAGTATCTCCAGGGACGGAAGTATGCAGACCATCAGAACGTGAGGATCTCTCCGTCAGCCGGGATCCGTACCTGTTTTTCAATGCCGTGCTCAAGGGTGAATTCACGCAGCTCGGCGCGGGTGAGCAGACAGTGGTTAATCGCCTCCATGTGCGAAGCAACGATGGTTGTCTCAGGCAGCATCGCCAGGGTGCGCAGCGTGTCCTCCTTACCCATGATGATTGGTCCGTAAAGATCGTTAACCGCATAGCCGGTATTCAGCACCACAACGTCCGGGCGGAAACGCTGCAGGCTTTTTACATACGGTTTCACCCAGACGGTATCCCCTGCGATATAAAGCGTTTTTTCATCGTGGTGCGTGAATACCAGTCCGCAGGCATCGCCGAGTAATTCCCCCCAGACGGTATCTGCGTAGAGTTCATTGCTGCCATGCTGGCCGTCAGTTTTGTAAATTGTCAGGCCATCTACGAAATGGTTTTCATCTTTCAGTACACGGATATTAACAAATCCCTGAGAGCGGATCAGTGCAGCATCATTTTCGTCCTGGGTATAGATAAGCATGTCTTTCGGCACCGCCTTCTGTGCCGCTTCGTCCCAGTGGTCAGTATGCGTGTGCGTCAGGATCACCGCATCAACGTTCAGCAACGTTTCAACCGCCACAGGCAGCGGTACCATAGGGTTGCGGAGGTGCGGACGCGCATTTCCGGCAAAACCATCCCAGGCGTCTTTTTCTGCCAGCATCGGGTCGATAAGGAATTTCTTTCCGGCGTATTCCAGCATGAGGGTGGCATTACGGACTTGCGTTAACTTCATTTCTCTCTCCAGTGATTCATCAGATTTTAAGCCACATCCCGCCCGTGGTGATCGGATCATGGGGTGGCAGGTGGATTACTATAAACGGTGATCCCGGTGGGCGTGACACGCTCACAGGTCATTAGGCGATGAAATCAGGTCAACCTGTGCCCGTCAGCAGCGCCAGCAGGATATCAGCTGTCGCGCAGTAATTTCATTTACGCGGAATGACTCGTCAGGTAACAGCGGGACAGCGTCCTTATTTCAGAGCCGGTCTGACCGCACGCCTCTTATGCCAGATCAGCCACAGCACCGGTGCAATCAGGCTGATGATCCAGGGAACCAGGATGAGGTGCATGGTTTTCCAGCCAAATGCGTTGAACAGTGGGCCGGCACCCAGGGAACAAATCAGACTGAAGATAAAGACACTCATGTCATTTGCCGCCTGAGCCACGCCTTTTTCTGCTGCCGAGTAGGTCGTTGCCAGCAGGCTGGTCCCTCCGACGTAAAGAAAATTCCAGCCTGTCCCCATCAGGATCAACGCACTGGCAAAAAATCCCCACGTGACGCCGGACAGCACCAGCGCAATATACGCAAGCAGGAGCAGGATCCCCGCCAGCATAATGGTAGTGACACCGAACCGGTCGATGAGTCTTCCGGTGAAAAAGGAGGGAACGAAACGCCCCAGAATGTGAAGCTGGATAACCACAGCGATCTGTGGGAGTTCAAACCCATAGTGTTTCATGGCAATGGGGGTGGCGGTCAGTCCCAGCACCATAATGCCAAACCCTGAAGCACCGGAAAAAAGCGCCACAAGATAAGACGGCTGGGATATGACCCTGAACCACGGACGGGGACCGGTCTGTGCTGACGGGTCAGCGGTCTGTGTAGGCATGTGTAAACGCGACAGCAGAAGTAACCCCAGCGAAGCCAGCACGGCCATAAAGAGGAATGACCCCATATAGGTCACGCTGAACAGTGTGCTTCCGTAGCTGGCCAGGAACGGGCCTAACAGGGCAGCAACAACACCGCCAGCCAGAACCAGCGAAATGGCCCGGGTGCGGAATGCCGGCAGCGCAACTTCACCCGCAGCAAAACGGAAAAACTGCGCAAAGGCCTGGTATATTCCCAGAAAAAACATCCCCAGGCACAGCAGGATGAATGAATCCTGGATCATGGCCACCATGGAAATGACGGCGGCCATAATCCCGCTCAGGGTACCGGTAATGAATCCTGTTTTTCTGCCTGCCCGATCCATCCATAAAGAGGCGGGAAACATCACCAGTACGGTGCCCAGGCTTGCCATTGAAATGGGGACCGTCACCAGTGAAGGATTTGGCGTCAGGAGGGCCCCCGCCAGTCCGCCTATTGTCATTATCAGTACCGATATCGACTGAAAGATAGCCTGTGATCCCGCAAGTATCAGGACCTGCTGACGCATATTTCTCATGTTAGTGAAGCTCCGGAATGAAATTAAGCAGACGGGGAGCCTCAGCCCGGCATTTACCCGCCTGAAGGAAACCAGATGACACAATATCCGACCGGGTCCCGGGCAGAGGGAAATAACGGCAACGTTAAGCTGCCGCTCATCCGCCCACTCATGGTGAAAGGAGTATACGGAGCACGACAGGACACATGTGAGAGTGCTCACAGCCAATTAGCAATGAAAACGGGTCAATTCAGCAGCGAGGCCTGGAGGTACACCTGCGAACGCCTGTCGTGCCAGTGCAGAAAATTCCCCGCGAAGCAGGACAGAAATTGTGAAGCCAGGGGGAGATAAGCCCTACAGGCCGGTGGTCCGGTCAATGCCAGGTTCTTCATACTCTTCGCCTGCGAAATAAACAATGACCCGATACCATCGAAAGTTGTCCCTGTGGGCACAGGCATATCAGCAGGGTATCCCCTATGATTGACGAGAAATTAAAGCCAGCCGGGAACTAATCAGGTATCAGATACAGGCATAATTATTTCCCTTAATATTTTTAAATGTCTGCTGATGGCAGACTGTATCGTAGTATCAATATCTCATCTGGAGTCTGAATGAACATGAATAAATTATTCGCTGCCGTAGTACTGAGTGCAACATTACTGTCCTCTGCTTTTGCCGCCGATCATTATCAGCAAATACGCAATGCAACCGGCAGAATAGAAATTGCGGGTAAAACATTTCTTATCGATCCAATGCTGGGTAAAAAAGATGCTTATCCCGGTTTTGAGAATACACACAACAGCCAGCTGCGATTCCCTCTCGTTGAACTGCCGGTAAGCATTGAGGATACCTATAAGGGTGTGGAAGGGATCATTGTCACCCATACGCACCTTGACCACTGGGATCCGGAAGCCCAGAAAAAGTTGCCTAAAGATATTCTCATCATCGCCCAGCATGAAGATGATGCAAAATTAATCCGGAGTCAGGGTTTTAAAAACGTCAAAGTCCTGAATGGTACAATGCAGTTCGGCGATGTTACGGTGGTTAAAACGCACGGTGCTCACGGTACTGACGAAATGTTTGCCTCGTCACTCAGCGAGATCCTCGGCGAAGCCATGGGCGTCGTTTTCACGGCAAAAGGTCATAAAACCGTCTATGTTGCCGGCGATACCCTGTGGAATGCCGACGTGAACAAGGCAATCGTGAAATACAAACCGGATGTGTTAGTGCTGAATACCGGTGATGCCCGCAACCTGAATTTCCCTGACGCAGGCATTATTATGGGCACAAAAGATGTCCGTCACGCCTATGAGATGTTGCCGCAGGCAAAAATCATTACAGTGCATATGGATGCTGTAAACCACACAACCGTCAGCCGCGCAGATATGCGTGCCTATATCAAAGAAAACAAGATTGATGACCGTGTAGTTGTTCCGAATGATGGCGAGACCGTAAACCTTTAATTATTAATAACAGCATGAACTTTATAGAGCCAGCCTGCTCAAGCTGGCTCGATATACTGTTGTTTTTAAATTCTGGGATTGTGGCTTATATTCGTCATATTAGTGAAAAAAACAACACAATGAAGAACAATATAATTGCACGCCTTTTTTTGTGACAATGAAAACCTATCAGAACTTCCCTAAGAGCGGTAGCTAAGGTTTAGCACATTCCTGAATGATACATAGCGTCCGCTTACCACTCAAAGCTGCCTGTCAAAGTGGTCAGGCTCTACCACAGCTCAGAGGTACAAAAAACCATCTTAACGTACAATAATTTTCGATATCCAAACTGACCCCTTTCTGAAAGCGCTTTCCCGTCAGACAGCATTGATCTTCCGATTGATAAAGTTGTTAACCTGACGGCATGATAATCACCATTTAGGGACTTTGCCTGACGTACAGGCTTATCAAATAGCCTGGCTTCTATCACCATTCTTCACGCCTTGCCGGTGAATCAAACTCCTTTTCTACAAAATTTGCAGGCTTTTTATAAGTAGAAAGTGGTGCAGAACTAAGCGAAATCTCCACTCCTAAAATATTTAAAACTTTGTATAGACGCTCAAAACTTGCTTTTGAAGGGTTTGCCTCAAGGCGAGCATAAGTCTGCTGAGTGACACCCAACCTGGCAGATAATTCTCTTTGAGTTAATCCTTTTGATTTACGAAAACCTATTAAAAGTGGGCGTAACTGGCTAAGAAGTCTAACCGGAAAAACAGTATCCATAAGTAGGTGGCCATGTCGATTACTTTATAATAAGTTCACTCCTTGAAAAACAGCTTGTAAGGTGTTTTATTACTTTACAGCTTATAAGGTGTAAGGATGAACTCGTTGTTTAACAAGTAGTGCTGAAATCTTTAAGGTTGCATCTGGGGCTGGCTGAGCTTATATTTATTAAGGACTAGCATATAGTGGTGCACGCTGTTAATCTCATTGCAATGAGGTTTGTCAGGGCATGAAGGGAGAGGGCGGACTCTGTTTTGCCCTCTCTTTTTCATCACGCCATTTAACTTTAAATAATTCCCAAAAGTCATTGTTTTATTGTAAGCTCTTATTATAAAATCCCAATCAATGTGTTTATTTTTTCATTTATCTTAATGTGTTTTTTCTCTTGCTCAAGACACAGCTTCCTGAATTCATCTTCCCTGCTCGGCACAGCAATTATCAATTCTTCATAAATTTCTTTTGCTCCTGATATTTTTTCCAGCTCACTGCTATATTTTTCAATAAGAGATCTTATTTGGATGTTTACATTGCTGCGTTCATGGTTGGTAGCACTTGAAACAAGTTGACAGGAAGACTTTGGGGTTGCCTCAATTAATTCCACGCATTCTGTTGCGATATTAAATTCTGATGTGACTGAGTATAAATATTGATGCACGCCTGTTTTTCTTACTTTGTTTAATAATCCTTTTCTAACCAGGGATTGAATTTGGTTATAAGCAAAAGCTTTTGCCTTTAAATAATTTTTCGGAAGTGAAAATCGCTCGATAAGAATTTTTGCTACTTCGTTACTGGTGAAGTTATCTTTGCCAATTAAGATGATTGCAGAAAATATGTACGACTCAGGGTTGGTTACTCGACTATTCATATGACAAAACAAGGCTGTTAACTTAGGATTGCTAAGTATACAACAATGACAGATACTTAGACAATCTAAGCATTCGAGGCCAATGAAGATGAATCAGTGTCTGAAAAAAATCCAATACCAGAACGACTTAAGGAAGCGAGATGCAGGGCGGGTTTATCACAGCGCTCTCTGGGTCTCCTTGTTGGCTTTGATCCCGCATCGGCTAGCAGTCGTATGAATCATTATGAGAAAGGACGCCATGTCCCCGATATTGATACGCTTCGACGAATGGCGGCAGAGTTAAACGTACCGTTGAACTACTTTTTTTGTGATGATCAGACGACAGCAGAACTTGCATTACTCATATCCCGAATGACAGAGGAAGAGCGAAGTAAACTTATCGAAGCACTCAAAACGTCTTCAGGTGACAACACTGCTGACAAAAAATGATGTTGTACAAACGCCTGCTAAACTTTTTGAAGGTAACAAAAGTGCAGTGCAATAAACCAAGCAGGGCATTACAGTAGTAGACGCCCTCTGATAAAATTGACTCTAATGAGTGGGCGTTGAAAGTTGCAATGCTCATCTTTCGAATAGAGCAAGATGTTTATTCATGAGTTCGTAGTGCGAATATACCGCTATATCTATCATTGATCTTTATTCCTTTTGTGTAATTCCATGATCAAATGCGGAGCAAGAAGGCTTTCTACCGGTATAACCGTATTGACTTTTACCGCTTTGACAATTTCAATCAATGACAAGGTATTCTGAGCTAGTTGTTCGCGAAGCTCTTTATTCTCTTCCTGTAACTGCTGATTACGACCAAGCAAGGCCTGCCGAGTCTTACGGTTCACATACTGCTGTTTTTCTTTGGGACGAAGATTCAGAGGCGATAGTTGTTGATCGACATAGGCTGCAATAAGACGCCTTCGTTCAATGTTACTTAATGTACTTAAGCCACCATTAATGATTCCTTTTGATTTAAGTCTGGCATGTAAGTTTTTAGCTGAAATAGGCGATTTATCAAACCCTTCAATCAACATTAACTGGAGTTCATGCTCTATCTGAGTATCCAATTCTTTACCACGCATTAGTTTTCTTCCTCTTTGTTTTTATGGTGCTCAAGGGCAAATAATTGAGCTAAAGTACGAATTTCACCTTCCACTTTTATCTCTCCAGACAGAATCTCTTGAGCAGAGAGAACTTGTAACAAGTTTGAGCGCCTGCGTAATTGCTCTAGACTGGCCCCCTGAACCTCCAGACAACCAATATCACTTAAATAAGTGATAGTCTTAATACTAGTTTTTAGACTAGTCATTGGAGAACAGATGATTGATGTCTTAGGGCCGGAGAAACGCAGACGGCGTACTACACAGGAAAAGATCGCTATCGTTCAGCAGAGCTTTGAACCGGGAATGACGGTCTCCCTTGTTGCCCGGCAACATGGTGTGGCAGCCA
>NZ_PZKQ01000067.1:0-10458 GCF_003046645.1 Escherichia sp. MOD1-EC6475
ATGGCGGTGAGGCGGGGATTCGAACCCCGGATACGTTGCCGTATACACACTTTCCAGGCGTGCTCCTTCAGCCACTCGGACACCTCACCAAATTTTTGTTGCCTGACCTCATGGGGCAACGGGGCGCTACTATAGGGAGTTGGAGTAAAACGGTCAAGAAAAATTTATTTAGATTGGTTTGTTTGGTTATGCATTGTTCACGCAGTTCATCCGACCAGGATTGTGACTGTATATGCTCTGGGCAATTATTTATCAAAAGCTACGCTGGAAATATGAGATTGAAGACATTCCAATCGACCCTTTTTTCAGGGTGAGATGTAACGCATTGATTTTATTTATTACTATTTTGATGCCTCGAAAAAGGGTATGAATTGGGGATTTTGTAAGTTTTAACAGTAAATCAATAGGATAGTCTGCTATTATTCCAGTTCACTGCCGTACAGGCAGCTTAGAAATTGTATGAATCAGCCAGGATTTCGTAGGGTTTGTTCACTGCCGTACAGGCAGCTTAGAAAGGCGCGGGAGTGCTTGATTTCGTATACGTCATGTTCACTGCCGTACAGGCAGCTTAGAAATCGCGGAAAGCAAAGAACTGGTAGCGACAAAAGTTCACTGCCGTACAGGCAGCTTAGAAAGCTCGCGTAAATCGCTGCCAGCGGCAGAATGTGTTCACTGCCGTACAGGCAGCTTAGAAATGTTGAATTACATCCAGTAACTCAAAGCTTGAGTTCACTGCCGTACAGGCAGCTTAGAAAACCTCAATACTCAAACAGGGATCGTTTCGCAGGTTCACTGCCGTATAGGCAGCTTAGAAAAGAATGCTGGCACTTAATCCAACAGGAAATCTTGTTCACTGCTGTACAGGCAGCTTAGAAAGCTAACGCGGAGATACGCCCCGGCTGCGGGTGGTTCACTGCCGCACAGGCAGTTATAAAATCCATAACCCCATATTTATTTTCTTCCTTAACTCCAGACGCAAAAAAGGCCGGTTAAACCGACCTTTTACTCGTTCTTTCTCTTCGCCCATCAGGCGGCAAAACAATCAGCGACTACGGAAGACAATGCGGCCTTTGCTCAGGTCGTACGGGGTCAGTTCAACAGTCACTTTGTCGCCCGTCAGGATGCGGATGTAGTTTTTGCGCATTTTACCGGAGATGTGTGCAGTAACCACGTGACCGTTTTCTAACTCTACGCGGAACATGGTGTTAGGCAACGTTTCAAGAACGGTGCCTTGCATTTCAATATTGTCTTCTTTGGCCATCTAATCCTCTGGGGTATCACTACCGTAATTTGAACCGGCAAGATAATGCCGAAGTTCTGTAAATAAGTAAAGATTTGCGCGCTAAATCGCAACAAACAGGTTTGGCACATAACTCCGAAAACACACGGCTAAGCCGCACCAAAAGCGCAACGTATAAGGGAGCGGTGAGATAAACGATGGGCGTTACCTGACGCGAAAAATTCCTTATCGGCAGCGGAGTAATGAGCGTAACCAACTCTGCGACCGCAATTATAACACTCTGGAGAGAAATGTGCCGAAAACATTCATTTCTGAGGCGAAAACAATTGTCGTGGCACCCAGAAGTTATTCGGTAATCGTTCCTGGCGCATTTGATTAAGATAATTGAGGTAATCCCTGCGGGGAATTTCGCAGGCGCCAAGCGAAGCTGTGTGATCATTAAGCACCTGACAGTCGATTAATTTGCCGCCGTGATGGATAAATTCTTCGCAGAATACCAGGAGCGCCGTTTTGGACGCATTTTCCATGCGGCTGAACATCGACTCACCACAAAATAACGTTCCCTGCGCCACGCCATATATGCCGCCGACAAGCTCGTCTTCACGCCAGACTTCAATAGAGTGGGCATGACCCAGCTCGTGCAGGCGGTAGTAAGCTTCAACCACGTCGCGCGTGATCCAGGTTCCTTCATCGCGATCGCTGGCACAACCTTCAATAACCTGACCAAATGCGTAATTCATCGTGACACGATAGGGCGAGCGTCTATGAAAACGTTTCATACTGCGACTAATATGCAGTGATTCTGGCCATAATACCGCGCGAGGGTCGGGCGACCACCACAGAATAGGGTCGCCAGGAGAAAACCACGGAAAAATACCGCGTTGATAAGCCATCAACAGACGCGCAGGGCTTAGATCGCCCCCCAGCGCCAGCAGGCCGTTAGGCTCACGTAATGCGCCTTCCGGGGAAGGGAAGGCTATTGAATGGCGAGAAAGCTGAACCAGGCGCATGACCGCAAAACTCCACTACGCAAGTCGGATCGTTCAATAATAGCTTACAAACCCTGCTTAAACTGGTAATAACGTCCCTGTCTGGCAAGCAGTTCTGCATGAGTACCTTGCTCAATAATTTGTCCGTTGTCCATCACAATTATTTGTTGGAAACGAGAGAGTCCGCGAAGTCTATGGGTGACCATTAACACCGTTTTCTCACGCATCATTTCTGCAAGCAATTCAAGGATCTGGCTTTCAGTTGTGGCATCTAAGCCTTCGGTTGGTTCGTCCAGCAATACCAGCGGCGCATCGTGTAATAGCGCACGGGCGATAGCCAGACGGCGCAGTTCACCACCGGAGAGTTGGCGTCCACCTTCACCCAGCCAACTGTTGAGTCCTGCGTCTTCAAGCAGCTTCTCCAGACCGACGCGGCGCAAGATCTCCGCCAGAGCCTCATCACTGCTGCCAGGTGCTGCAAGTAACAGATTATCTCGCAGCGTTGCGCTAAACAGATGTACACGCTGTGGCACAACGCTGATGGCCTTACGCAGAGCCGTTTCATTCAGGCTGGCTATAGGGCTACCGTTAAGCAAAATCTCGCCCTGTTGCGGATCCCATGCGCGGGTCAGCAGTTGTAACAGTGTTGATTTACCGCATCCCGTTCGACCGAGAATCGCAATATGTTCTCCGGTGTTTGCCTGAAGGGAAATCCCTTTAAGAGCTTGCTGTGATTGCTCAGGATAAGTGAACTGAACATCACGTAACGTCAGGGAAACCTGATCGGCAACATGGGTTTGGGTATCAGGGAAGGTGACTTCTGGTTTTTGATCCGTTAAGTCAGTGATCCGTACTGCAGAGGCAATGACTTGCCCCAGATGCTGAAATGCACCTGTCACCGGCGCCAGAGCCTCAAACGCAGCTAACGCACAGAAGACAAACAAGGCAATTAACGCGCCGGGTTGAGCATTGCCGCCAACGCCGCCAGACGCCATCCACAGCATCAGGATCACCGCTAACGCACCAATTAGCAGCATTATCGCTTGCGATAAAGCGGTCAGTTCAGATTGACGGCGTTGCGCTTCCAGCCACTGAATTTCAGTATTCTCTAATTGCGTGCGATAACGATCGCTGGCACCAAAAATGGTCAGTTCAGCTTGCCCTTGCAGCCAGGCGGTCAGTTGCTGGCGATACTGCCCGCGAAGATGAGTCAGATTATGCCCTGTGCTTTTACCAGCACGATAAAATAGCGGAGGCATCAGGAACAACGTCAGCAACATAATGCCGCCCAGCGTAAAGGCGAGGGTGAAATCAAGGAAACTTAACCCGATTGTCACCACCATAATCACCACAAAAGCGCCCACCAGCGGTGAGATAACGCGCAAATAAAGATGATCGAGCGTATCAACATCCGCCACGACGCGGTTGAGCAATTCGCCCTGACGATAGCGCGCAAGCCCGGCAGGGGAGAGCGGCAAAAGTTTACTGAATGTGTAAATGCGCAGATGCTGCAATACGCGGAAAGTCGCGTCATGACTCACCAGACGTTCAAAATAACGCCCTGCGGTACGGGTGATTGCTGCGCCACGCACCCCTGCGGCGGGGAGCATATAGTTGAAGCTGTACAGTCCTGCAACGCCCGCAACCGCTGAGGCGGAGAGGAACCATCCGGAAAGCGTCAACAGACCGATACTGGCGAGCAGAGTAATAATCGCCAGTACAATACCAAGGCTTAACATCCACTTATGACGTTTATACAGAGCCAGATAGGGTAGCAAAGCGCGCATTTAAATCTCCTCCTGACGATGGGCCAGCAATGTAGCGAAAGGACCGTTAGCCACGCTTAATTCCGCGTAACGTCCTTGCTCGACAATCTGACCATCCTGCATCACCCAGATAGTATCCCAGTCAGCAAGATCTTCTAACTGGTGGGTGACCATTAACGTAGTCTGGCGCAGAGAGGCGGCATTCAGCGCCTCCATCACGCGCTGTTCGCTGTGTGCATCCAGGCTGGCAGCGGGTTCATCCAACAGTAATAGCGAACAGGGATGCAGTAATGCACGCGCCACCGCCACGCGCTGCGCCTGACCTACGGAAAGGCGGGCAGCCTGGTCGCCAACAGGCGTATCAACTCCTTGTGGCAGGAGCGGTAGAAACTCACTGACCCATGCGTTATCCAGTGCTGTTTGTAACTCTTGTTCGCTGGCATCAGGTCGCGCCAGTAGCACATTGTCCCGTAGTGTTGCTGCTGGTAGTTGTGGATTCTGCCCAACCCAGGAGAGATGTTTGCGCCAGGATTCCGGTGATAAATCGCGCAATTCGATACCGTTGACCCGTAGCGATCCCTGATATGAGAGGAAACCGGAAAGTGCATTCAACAGTGAGCTTTTACCTGAACCGCTACGGCCAACCAATACAGCTCGTTGGCCTGCTGGCAAAGTAAAGTTCAGCGGTCCGGCCAGCGTTTTACCTTCCGGCGATGTGATAAACAGATCCTCGGCCTCAATGGTCACCGGATCGGTCGATGCTAATTCCGTCTCACCGCGCTGCGGATGGGCGAGCGGGGTTTCCATAAACGTTTTCAGACTGTCTGCCGCGCCAACAGCCTGGGCTTTAGCATGATAAAACGTACCGAGATCGCGCAATGGCTGGAAAAACTCCGGCGCAAGGATCAGCGCCAGAAAACCCGCAGCCAGTGTCACGCCAGTATCATAGTGACCAAAATCCAGCTCGCCGAGATAGGAAAAACCAAAGTACACCGCCACAAGGGCAATCGACAGCGAGGTAAAGAATTCCAGAATGCCGGAGGATAAAAATGCCAGTCGCAGCACTTCCATTGTCCGTTGACGGAAATCTTCAGAAGCAGAACGAATGCTTTCAATTTCAGCTTCACCACGACCAAAAATACGCAGCGTTTCCATGCCGCGCAGGCGATCGAGGAAATGCCCACTTAAGCGAGCAAGTGCGAGAAAGTTACGTCGGTTAGCATCGGCGGCGCCCATTCCAACTAACGCCATAAACAACGGGATTAACGGCGCAGTGCCCAGCAGAATAAGCGCCGCAGCCCAGTTAGAAGGGAATATTGCTACCACAATCAGCAGCGGCACTGACACCGCCAGCGCCATTTGTGGCAGGTAGCGAGCATAGTAATCATGCATATCGTCAATTTGCTCAAGTACCAGCGTCGCCCAACTCCCCGCCGGTTTGCCCTGAATCCACGCCGGTCCTGCTTGCTGCAAACGGTCGAGAACCTGGCGGCGGATGGCAAAACGGATATGCTGCCCGGCGTGATACCCCACCCGTTCGCGCAACCAGACCACCCATGCGCGCAACACAAAGGTCAGTACCAGTAAAGTAAAGGGAAGAAGCAGGGCTTCGCGGGGGATGTTCTCCATAATCATGTGCTGCAGAATACGCGCCATGAACCAGGCCTGGGCAATTATCAATATGCCACTCACAAAGCCCAACAGACGAGAAATATTCAGCCAACGTTGGGAGATGACGCTTTGCTGTTTTAACCAGCGGGTTAACTCTTTTTGACGGGATTTATTCATTGCACGCTTAGCAGGTGAGTTATCAGAATTTTTTGCAGGGCAATGTTACAACGGAGGAATAATAAAGGCGACCCATAGTCGCATGGTGTCGCCTTCTTTACTTTTGTTACTGATTTGTAAAATTATTTTGCGTCAGCTAAACCGTCGAGGTAGCGTTCAGCATCCAGTGCCGCCATGCAGCCTGTACCGGCGGAAGTAATAGCCTGGCGATAAATATGATCCATCACGTCACCTGCGGCAAAGACGCCCGGAATGCTGGTCTGGGTGGCATTACCATGAATACCCGATTGTACTTTGATGTAGCCGTTTTCCAGTTCCAGTTGCCCTTCGAAAATGGCGGTATTCGGGCTGTGGCCGATAGCAACAAACAGACCGGCAACGTCGAGTGACTCGATGTTATCGCTGTTTTGCGTATCGCGAAGACGAACGCCAGTGACGCCCATCTGATCGCCGGTCACTTCTTCCAGCGTACGGTTGGTGTGCAGAATGATGTTGCCGTTCTCCACTTTATCCATCAGACGCTTAATCAGAATTTTTTCTGCGCGGAAAGTATCGCGGCGGTGAATCAGGTGTACTTCAGAAGCAATGTTAGACAGATACAATGCCTCTTCAACAGCGGTATTACCGCCGCCGATAACCGCAACCTTCTGATTACGGTAGAAGAATCCATCGCAGGTCGCACAGGCAGAAACCCCACGTCCTTTAAAGGCTTCTTCAGAGGGCAGGCCGAGATAGCGTGCAGAAGCTCCGGTAGCAATAATCAGCGCATCGCAGGTGTACTCGCCGCTGTCGCCAGACAGACGGAACGGACGATTCTGCAAATCCACTTTGTTGATGTGATCAAAGATGATTTCAGTTTCAAATTTGGTGGCATGTTCATGCATGCGTTCCATTAATAACGGACCGGTCAGATCGTTTGGATCGCCTGGCCAGTTTTCCACTTCCGTGGTGGTGGTCAGTTGGCCGCCTTTTTCCATGCCGGTAATCAGCACGGGTTGCAGGTTGGCGCGCGCCGCGTAGACAGCAGCGGTATATCCCGCCGGGCCTGAACCCAGGATAAGCAGTTTACTGTGTTTGGTCGTGCCCATGAGATCCCCATAGTTGTTGGCAGACAATGGGCAGGATTGTAGGGAATTTACAGACGTAAAAAAAGAGTATGACGATTTTGTTAACGATTTGTGCAATCGTCAGAAGCGATAAGCGTGTCAAATTCTTCGGTCATTATCACGCCTGCTACTTAATTTTTTCGGTTTATAAGCCGATTAAATGATGATTAAACGCGACTGTTAATGAATAACTGGCATGTTGTACTAAAAAACGATGTTTTGCTTTGACAATCACCTGGCGTTTTGCGAAAACATTCGAGGAAGAAAAAAACAGTATTCTTATATGCGCATAATCATGCATGTAAATACCATGTTTACCGTGCTAGTGAAATCTACGCATGGCGTGGACAGACGCCATTCGTGATGTCGATAGCGGCCTCCAGGCAACGGTCTTCTCACCGTAGACCCAGGCATTGCGCGCCGTGAATCTTAATGATTTCGGTCTATCGTGACGGGTAGCGACTCTGAACAGTGATGTTTTCAGGGTCAGACAGGAGTAGGGAAGGAATACAGAGAGACAATAATAATGGTAGATAGCAAGAAGCGCCCTGGCAAAGATCTCGACCGTATCGATCGTAACATTCTTAATGAGTTGCAAAAGGATGGGCGTATTTCTAACGTCGAGCTTTCTAAACGTGTGGGACTTTCCCCAACGCCGTGCCTTGAGCGCGTGCGTCGGCTGGAAAGACAAGGGTTTATCCAGGGCTATACAGCACTGCTGAACCCGCATTATCTGGATGCATCACTTCTGGTATTCGTTGAGATTACTCTGAATCGTGGTGCTCCGGATGTGTTTGAACAATTCAATACCGCTGTACAAAAACTTGAAGAAATTCAGGAGTGTCATTTAGTATCTGGTGATTTCGACTACCTGTTGAAAACACGCGTGCCGGATATGTCAGCTTACCGTAAGCTGCTGGGGGAAACTCTGCTGCGTCTGCCTGGCGTCAATGACACACGGACATACGTTGTTATGGAAGAAGTCAAGCAGAGTAATCGTCTGGTTATTAAGACGCGCTAACACGGAACAGGTGCAAAATCGACGTATTTTGATTACACTCCTGTTAATCCATACAGCAACAGTACTGGGGTAACCTGGTACTGTTGTCCGTTTTAGCATCGGGCAGGAAAAGCCTGTAACCTGGAGAGCCTTTCTTGAGCCAGGAATACACTGAAGACAAAGAAGTCACATTGACAAAGTTAAGCAGCGGGCGCCGACTTCTGGAGGCGTTGCTGATTCTTATTGTCCTGTTTGCCGTCTGGTTGATGGCAGCTTTATTGAGTTTTAATCCTTCGGATCCTAGCTGGTCGCAAACGGCCTGGCATGAGCCTATCCATAATTTAGGCGGGGCACCTGGTGCGTGGCTGGCCGATACCCTGTTCTTCATTTTTGGCGTGATGGCTTACACCATCCCCGTCATCATTGTCGGTGGCTGTTGGTTTGCGTGGCGTCATCAGACCAGCGACGAATACATTGATTATTTTGCCGTTTCGCTACGTATTATTGGCGTGCTGGCGCTCATCCTTACCTCCTGTGGTCTGGCAGCCATTAACGCCGACGATATCTGGTATTTTGCCTCCGGTGGCGTAATCGGTAGCTTATTAAGCACTACGTTGCAGCCTCTGCTACACAGCAGTGGGGGAACAATTGCGCTGCTTTGCGTCTGGGCAGCGGGCCTGACGCTGTTTACCGGCTGGTCCTGGGTGACTATTGCCGAAAAACTGGGCGGCTGGATTTTAAACATTCTCACCTTCGCCAGTAATCGTACCCGTCGCGATGATACCTGGGTCGATGAAGATGAGTATGACGATGACGAAGAGTACGAAGATGAAAACCACGGTAAACAGCATGAATCGCGCCGTGCTCGTATTCTTCGTGGCGCGTTAGCGCGTCGTAAACGCCTGGCAGAAAAATTCATTAATCCGATGGGGCGGCAAACGGACGCTGCGTTGTTCTCCGGCAAGCGGATGGATGATGAAGAAGATGTTACCTACACTGCGCGCGGAGTAGCGGCCGATCCTGATGACGTCCTGTTTTCGGGCAATCGTGCAACGCAGCCTGAATATGACGAATACGATCCTTTATTAAATGGTGCGCCGATTACCGAGCCTGTAGCTGCCGCAGCGGCTGCAACCACGGCGACGCAAAGCTGGGCCGCGCCGGTTGAACCTGTTACTCAGACGCCGCCTGTTGCCTCTGTTGATGTTCCACCTGCGCAACCTACTGTATCCTGGCAGCCTGTACCGGGGCCGCAAACGGGCGAGCCGGTTATTGCTCCTGCAGCAGAAGGTTACCCACAGCAGCCACAATATGCGCAGCCTGCGGTGCAATATAATGAGCCGCTGCAACAGCCTGTACCGCCACAGCAGTCATACTATACGCCTGCAGCGGAACAACCTGTGCAACAACCTTACGACACCCCTGCGCCTGAACAGCCGGTTCAACAGCCGTATTATACATCTGCACCGGAACAGCCGGTGGCAGGTAACGCCTGGCAAGCCGAAGAGACGCAATCCACTTTTGCTCCACAGCCTACATACCAGGCGGAGCAAACTTACCCGCAGCCAGCCGTTCAGGAGCCGTTGTACCAACAGCCGCAACCTGTTGAACAGCAGCCTGTCGCGACACCGGAGCCTGTTGTAGAAGAGACAAAGCCTGCGCGTCCGCCGCTTTACTATTTTGAAGAAGTGGAAGAGAAGCGTGCCCGTGAACGTGAACAACTTGCGGCCTGGTATCAACCAATTCCTGAACCGGTTAAGGAACCAGAACCGATCAAATCTTCGCTGAAAGCACCTTCTGTTGCAGCAGTACCTCCAGTAGAAGCCGCTGCCGCTGTTTCACCGCTGGCATCGGGCGTGAAAAAAGCGACCCTGGCGACGGGAGCCGCAGCGACGGTCGCTGCGCCTGTTTTCAGCCTGGCAAATAGCGGTGCGCCGCGTCCGCAAGTGAAAGAGGGCATTGGCCCGCAGTTACCTCGACCGAAGCGTATCCGCGTACCAACACGTCGTGAACTGGCGTCATATGGCATTAAGCTGCCATCGCAGAGAGCGGCGGAAGAGAAGGCTCGTGAAGCGCAGCGCAACCAGTACGATGCTGGCGGGCAGTATAACGATGATGAAATCGATGCGATGCAGCAGGATGAACTGGCTCGTCAGTTTGCCCAGACGCAGCAGCAACGCTATGGCGAGCAATATCTACATGATGTGCCAGTGAACGCGGAAGATGCAGATGCTGCGGCAGAGGCTGAGCTGGCTCGTCAGTTTGCCCAGACTCAGCAGCAGCGTTATTCCGGTGAACAACCGACTGGGGCGAATCCGTTCTCGCTGGATGATTTCGAATTTTCACCGATGAAAGCGTTAGTGGATGATGGTCCACACGAGCCGCTGTTTACGCCAATTGTTGAACCTGTTCAGCAGCCGCAGCAACCAGTCGTGCCGCAGCCGCAATATCAGCAGCCGCAGCAACCGGTAGCACCGCAGCAGCAATATCAGCAGCCGCAACAACCGGTAGCACCGCAGCCGCAATATCAACAGCCGCAGCAATCGGTAGCGCCGCAGCCGCAGTATCA
>NZ_PZKQ01000068.1:0-41616 GCF_003046645.1 Escherichia sp. MOD1-EC6475
CCCGCCGGTGGCGTTTCCAGCAGTTCCAGCATAGTACGGGCGATTTCACGCTCACCCATCACCACCTGATTCGCGCCACGTTCGGTGATATACGCCACCTCATCGTCATAATGGGCGCGGGCGATAATCTCAATATCCGGGTTTTTGGCGCGAGCAGAGGCCACAATCTCGCCAGCTTCGTAACCGTTAGGAATGGTCAGAATCAGCCATTTTGCGCACTCCAGATGCGCCAGGTGCATAATCTCTTCATTCGCCGCGTTGCCCAGTACCGCGCGAACGCCACGCTCACGCAGTTCATCGACACGGGTTCGTGATGTTTCAATCACCACTAACGGAATATCAGAGGCGAGTAATTTCTCCCCCAGCAGACTGCCTACACGACCGTAGCCAACCAGTAGCGCATGGTTGCAAATATCCACCGGGATCTGCTTCTCTTCTTCGATAGCCTCTTCCAGCGTCTGTTCTTCCAGCGTTTCGGTCTTTGCCAGATATTTTTCCAGCAGCGCGAACAGCACCGGGTTGAGCATAATCGACAGGATCGCGCCTGCCAGTACCAGGTTTTGCCCGGCCTGCGGCAGTAAATTTAATGCCATTCCCAGCCCCGCTAGGATAAACGCGAACTCACCAATCTGCGCGAGGCTGGCGGCGATGGTTAACGCCGTGCGCTGGGAGTGACCAAACAACCGAACGAGGAACAGCGCCGCGACCGATTTACCAAACAGAATAATCGCCAGCGTTGCCAGCACCGCCAGCGGTTGCTGAATCAGAATTAACGGATCAAATAGCATCCCAACGGAGACGAAAAATAGCACCGCAAACGCATCGCGCAATGGCAGTGTATCATGCGCCGCGCGGTGGCTAAGTTCGGATTCATTCAGCACCATCCCGGCGAAGAACGCGCCGAGTGCAAAGGAGACGTCAAACAGTTCTACCGCACCAAAAGCAATGCCTAATGCCAGCGCCAGCACCGACAGGGTAAACAGTTCTCGCGAACCGGTTGCTGCGCTTCGCGCCATAATCCACGGCACCAGACGGCGACCCACTAACATCATAATGGCGATAAATGCCACCACCTTGCCGATGGTGATTCCCATATCAACCGCCAGCGTCGCAAAGCCCACGTCGCCCTGTTCCAGCATTCCAGCCACTGCGGGCAGCAACACCAGCGTCAGAACCATTACCAGGTCTTCCACAATCAACCAGCCGATGGCGATTTGCCCGCGCTGGCTGTCTATCAACTGCCGTTCTTCAAGCGCACGCAGCAGTACCACGGTACTGGCGGTAGAAAGACACAAACCGAACACAATGCCAGTCATTAACGACCAGCCGATCACGGCAGAAAGAGCCATACCCAGCAACGTCGCTACCGCTATCTGGGCGATCGCGCCGGGAATGGCGATGGACTTTACCGCCATCAAATCCTTGAGCGAAAAATGCAAACCGACGCCGAACATCAGCAGAATAACGCCCAGCTCCGCCAGCTCTGGTGCCAGTTTGGTGTCGGCAACAAACCCTGGAGTAAAAGGTCCTGCCAGCACGCCTGCTAACAGATATCCCACCAGAGGAGAAATACGCAGTTTATTAGCAATCATGCCGAGGATAAAAGCGAGCACAAGGCCGCCAACAATGGTGGTGATAAGCGGGGTGGCGTGATGCATTCCGTCTCCTGTTCCTGGTGGTTGTTGTCCATTTTTGGCTGGGAAAACCAAAATTACAGGTAATAGTTTATGACAATTTCATAGTTGATGTTTATGAATAATTGTTGAATTTTGCAGAAAAATGGAATTAACCGCAAAAAAGGCACGGATCGGAAAAGTGATAAGGTGTAGGAAGAGGAAAGGCTTATGGCTACTGTAAAATGAAGCAGCCAAAGTTTACCTTTGGCTGCCTGGAAATCAGGATTTATGCCGGTTATCAGGCAAGAATATGGTCAACATACCAAGAAGTGGAAGGAAAGCACAGATTTTATAAACTAACTCGATACTGGTATGGTCGGCGATAAGCCCCAGAACCGCAGCACCCAGCCCCCCCATACCGAAAGCGAAACCAAAAAACAGTCCAGAAACCATGCCTATACGCCCCGGAAGTAGCTCCTGAGCGTAGACCAGAATGGCAGAAAACGCCGAGGCGAGGATAAATCCAATAATCACCGTTAAAACCCCCGTCCAGTACAGGCTGGCGTAGGGTAAAATCAGCGTAAACGGCGCAACGCCGAGGATAGAGCCCCAAATTACATATTTTCGACCAATTTTATCCCCGACAGGCCCGCCAATCACCGTACCCGCTGCGACGGCAAACAGGAAGGCAAACAGATGAAGCTGGGCATTCTGGATGGATAATCCGAATTTTTGCATCAGATAAAAGGTGTAATAGCTGCTGATGCTCGCCATATAGAAATATTTCGAGAAAATCAGCACTAACAGCACGCAAACAGCCAGTACGACCTTATTACGCGGCAGTGGATTGATTATTATTGCTTTCGGTTTGCCTTTACTCATCCGATGCTGTGCAGAGTACCAACGGCTGATTTGCGCCAGAACCACTATAGCCAGCAACGCCGCCAGCACAAACCATGCAACGTTGCCTTTGCCGTAAGGGGCAATGATGACCGCCGCCAGCAATGGCCCCAACGAACTGCCAAAGTTACCGCCCACCTGGAAGATAGATTGCGCCAGGCCATGACGTCCACCAGACGCCATACGCGCCACGCGGGAAGATTCCGGGTGAAAGACCGACGAACCCGTACCGACCAGCGCCGCCGCCAGCAGAACCGTACCAAAACTACCCGCCAGCGCCAGCAGTATCAGGCCGCTCATGGTAAAGCACATGCCAATCGGTAATGACCATGGCATTGGGTATTTATCTGTCCAGTAGCCGACTACCGGTTGCAGCAGCGAAGAGGCGAGCTGAAAGGTGAGGGTAATCATCCCAATCTGCATAAACGTCAGGGAAAACTCTGACTGAAGCAGCGGATAAATCGCCAGAATTAGCGATTGGATCATGTCGTTCAGCAGATGCGAGAGGCTGATTGCGCCTAAAATACCAAATGATGTACGAGCCTTAGTGGTCGATGCAGCCGCGCCCGCCGCAGGCTGGGTTTGTTCACTCATTGCCATAGGAAAGTCACTTTTTCAGAGTTGCGATGTAAAGAATTATCTTATTTGTGATTATTACCCGACTAACATACCTGTATGCGCTGTCTGAAGGAAGTCTCAATGCTTAATACAGAATTTCCATTTTTGCATGTAGATTTACCATCACCGAACACAGACTTGTCTATTATGTCGCGTCATACTAATTTTCAACACGTTGATATCTGGTCAGGGAGAGAGAAATATGAAGTTTTTGCAGCGGGGTGTGGCATTAGCATTATTAGCCGCATTTACACTGGCGAGTGAAACCGCCCAGGCTTATGAGCAGGATAAAACCTACAAAATTACGGTACTTCATACCAACGACCACCACGGTCATTTCTGGCGTAATGAATATGGCGAATATGGTCTGGCGGCGCAAAAAACGCTGGTGGATGGTATCCGCAAAGAAGTCGCGGCTGAAGGCGGTAGCGTGCTGTTACTTTCAGGTGGTGACATTAACACTGGTGTACCGGAATCAGATTTACAGGACGCCGAACCGGATTTTCGCGGCATGAATCTGGTGGGTTATGACGCGATGGCAATCGGTAATCATGAATTTGATAACCCGCTCACCGTATTACGTCAGCAGGAAAAATGGGCAAAGTTCCCGTTGCTCTCCGCCAATATCTATCAAAAAAGTACCGGCGAGCGCCTGTTTAAACCCTGGGCGTTGTTTAAGCGTCAGGATCTGAAAATCGCGGTAATTGGCCTGACGACCGATGACACGGCGAAAATTGGTAACCCGGAATATTTCACTGATATCGAATTTCGTAAGCCCGCCGATGAAGCGAAGCTGGTGATTCAGGAGCTGCAACAGACAGAAAAGCCAGACATTATTATTGCAGCCACGCATATGGGGCATTACGACAATGGTGAACACGGTTCAAACGCACCGGGCGATGTAGAGATGGCGCGCAGCCTGCCTGCCGGATCGTTGGCGATGATCGTCGGCGGTCACTCGCAAGATCCGGTCTGCATGGCAGCAGAAAATAAAAAACAGGTGGATTACGTGCCGGGTACGCCTTGTAAGCCGGATCAACAAAACGGCATCTGGATTGTCCAGGCGCATGAGTGGGGCAAGTACGTGGGACGAGCCGATTTTGAGTTTCGCAATGGCGAAATGAAAATGGTCAATTACCAGTTGATTCCGGTGAACCTGAAGAAAAAAGTGACCTGGGAAGACGGAAAAAGCGAACGCGTGCTGTACACCCCGGAAATCGCTGAAAACCAGCAAATGATCTCGCTGTTATCCCCGTTCCAGAACAAAGGCAAAGCGCAACTGGAAGTGAAAATTGGTGAGGTTAGTGACCGCCTTGAAGGCGACCGCAGCAAAGTTCGTTTCGTACAGACCAATATGGGACGGTTGATTCTGGCAGCACAAATGGATCGCACTGGCGCCGACTTTGCGGTGATGAGCGGAGATGGGATTCGTGACTCCATCGACGCGGGTAACATCAGTTATAAAAATGTGCTGAAAGTGCAGCCGTTCGGCAATGTGGTGGTGTATGCCGACATGACCGGTAAAGAGGTGATTGATTACCTCACCGCCGTCGCGCAAATGAAACCAGATTCCGGTGCCTATCCGCAATTTGCCAACGTCAGCTTTGTGGCGAAAGACGGCAAACTGAACGACCTGAAAATCAAAGGCGAACCGGTCGATCCGGCAAAAACTTACCGTATGGCGACATTAAACTTCAATGCCACCGGCGGTGATGGTTATCCGCGCCTTGATAACAAACCGGGCTATGTGAATACCGGCTTTATTGATGCCGAAGTGCTGAAAGACTATATCCAGAAAAACTCGCCGCTGGATGCGAGTGCGTATGAGCCGAAAGGTGAGGTAAGCTGGCAGTAATCTGAAAGTGCCGGATGTTCGCATCCGGCACAATGCTTAATCGCGGCGGGCGATATCGGCAAATTTGGCATCGAGGATCTTCGCCAGATCGCCTGCCGCAAGTTCAATATCCAACCCGCGCTTGCCGCCGGAAACATAAATAGTGGCAAATTCTTGCGCGGGGGCATCAATAATCGTCGGCAGACGTTTTTTCTGCCCCAGTGGGCTAATTCCCCCAACCAGATATCCCGTCGAACGCTGCGCGACCATCGGATCGGCCATTTCCACTTTTTTGGCACCCAGCGCCTTTGCTACCTTTTTAAGATCCAGTTGGCCGGCGACAGGCGTAACGGCCACCGCCAGATGTTTCATATCGCCGTTCACTGCGACCAACAGCGTTTTGTACACCTGATCCGCATTCAACCCTAATTTTTTGACCACTTCATCGCCAAAGTTGGTTTCAGCCGGATCGTGATCGTAGGTATGAATCTGGAATGAAATCTTGTTTTTTTCGAGTAATTTAACTGCGGGTGTCATCGTAATTTTCCTGCCTCAAACAAAAAACGGAGAAAGCATACGCCTGATGGCGGCTCAAAAAAAAGAGTCATCTTGCCTAATAGTATTGGCAGGATGGTGAGATTGAGCGACAATCGAGTTACACCGTCGCTTAAAGTGACGGCATAATAATAAAAATATGAAATTCCTCTTTGACGGGCCAATAGCGATATTGGCCATTTTTTTAGCGCAACATTTGTGGCAAATTCCCTTCTCCATAAAGATGTAACGCACCGACCGCGACCACATAGCGCCCCGGTGGCATAGCGCGTAATTTATCCCGCCAGGCAAGATTTCGCCGATGCATCAGCACGTCGTACAGCGACTGGCTGAACGTATTGGGCAGTGTTATTTCATTATTTTGCGGCGGCGCATTCAGCCACCAGCTCATCATTTGTTGTAGTAGCCGTGCGTTGGTATGCCAGTGGGTCAGCGTATCGTCCAGCAGCGCCAGTCCTTTGTCGGGGAGCTGGAGCAACATGGCAATCTGGTTTTCTGCCCCTTCCAGTTCAATCACGGTTTTATGTTGTTGTTTCGCCGCCTGCAATAGCTGGTAATCGATACCATATTCAGCCCTCAGCCCCAGTTTTTGCGCCTGCGTCGCCTGAAGAACCATCGCGATTTGCCACAGTGGTTGGGTAGAAAAGAGCGACGGAGAAATGCCCATCTCCTGGCTGATGTGCTGCAGATTTTGCCATTGTTCTTCGCTGATGCGCTCTTCCAGCGCCTCGCAGGCAGGTAAATTAGCAAAAGGCGTATCGCTGGTGGAAACGTCCGCCTCGACAATCAGCGCATCGGCTTGTTTGAGCTTTTTAAGCAAACGGGCGGGTAGAGGAGCCATATCGTGGCTACCCATATGAATACTGCCAATCAGATGAAAATGGCGATTGCCGGTGAGAGAGATATCGATGGCAGGCCAGGTGTAATGATTACCGCGCAGCGCGGCCCAAAGTGTTTTTACCCGGTACAACAGATCCATACGACCTCCCTTTGTGAAATATCATGCTAGCGCGCGGGGAGGGATGGCGCAAATGGAGTTGATTGTTGCACTTGTGCACAGTGCTTGTGTGCATTATAATGATTAAATAATGGACAAGGAGATGAGAATGGAATGGATCAAAAAATCAACATAAGGAGTTTTCGTGATGCCTGGCTGGCTGATTTTTTTGTCCACTCAACGCCACATCGAAAGATCCCTGCTGAAATCCATAACGCGTTATCAAGAAAATTGGACATCATTAATGCTGCAACTTCTCATCGGGATTTACGTTCCCCACCAGGGAACCGGTACGAAGAGTTATCGGGGAAATTGCAGGAATACTCCTCCATTAGAGTGAATAAACAGTACCGACTGATTTTTAAATGGGTTAATGGCAAGGCCGAAGAATTGTATTTAGATCCACACGACTACTAAAACATAGCTGTCGCGATGACGAGAAAGGTAAAACCATGAAACAGGCAACAAGAAAACCGACGACACCCGGAGATATTCTGCTCTATGAATATCTGGAACCGTTCGATTTGAAAATCAATGAGTTAGCAGAGTTGCTACATGTTCATCGTAATAGCGTCAGTGCACTGATTAATAACAATCGTAAACTCACAACGGATATGGCATTTCGTCTGGCGAAAGTTTTTGATACCACAGTCGATTTTTGGCTAAACCTCCAGGCGGCAGTTGATCTTTGGGAAGTTGAAAACAACATGCGCACCCAGGAAGAATTGGGACGGATTGAAACAGCGGCTGAATATTTGGCACGCCGTGAAAAGCGAGCAAAGAAGGTCGCGTAGAATAATTTCCCCATAACGGATGCGCCACCCTAAAGCAGCGCATCCGCAATGACGTACTTATTCCTTCGGTTTAAACCGCAGCAACCGGTTGGCGTTACTCACTACGGTAATCGACGAGAGCGCCATTGCCGCTCCGGCAACTACCGGGTTAAGTAGCGTTCCGGTGAACGGCCACAAAATACCGGCGGCGACCGGAATACCGATACTGTTGTAGATAAACGCGCCAAGCAGGTTTTGCTTCATATTGCGCAGCGTCGCGCGGGAGATGGCGAGTGCGTCTGCAACCCCCATCAGGCTATGGCGCATCAGGGTAATCGCCGCTGTTTCAATGGCAACATCACTGCCGCCACCCATCGCAATACCTACATCCGCCTGGGCCAACGCCGGCGCGTCGTTAATGCCGTCGCCCACCATCGCCACCTGGCGTCCCTCGCTTTGCAGACGTTTAATCGCTTCGGCTTTACCATCCGGCAATACACCCGCAATCACTTCATCAATCCCTGCTTCTTTGGCGATCGCATTGGCGGTGGTTGGGTTATCGCCGGTTAACATTACCAGACGATATCCTGCTTTATGCAGGCGTTGCAGCGCCGCCACGCTATCGCTACGCAATGGATCGCGTACCGCCAACAGAGCCACCGCTTTGCCATCAACGGCCAGCAACACCGGCGTTGCGCCTTGTGATGCCTGGGCTGAAATATCAGCTTCAATCGCTTTCGTATCGACTTGCTGGTCATTTAACAGCGCCTGATTCCCCAGCAGCAGTGAATGGCCTTCCACTTCGCCACTTACCCCTAGTCCGCGCAATGTGCGGAAGCCATTGACCTGTGGCAGCGTGATATTGCCTGCTTTATCGAGGATCGCCCGTGCCAGCGGATGGCTGGAACCTTGCTCCAGCGCCGCCGCCAGACGCAACGCCTGCGCTTCATCAACATCAGAAAACGTTTTTACTGCGACAACCTGCGGTTTACCTTCGGTCAGCGTCCCGGTTTTATCGAACACCACGGTGTCGAGCGTGCTGGCACGTTGCAATGCGTCGGCGTCACGCACCAGCACACCAAATTCTGCCGCGCGCCCGACGCCGGAAATAATCGACATCGGTGTTGCCAGCCCCAGCGCACATGGACAGGCGATAATCAGCACCGTGGTGGCAATCACCAGGGTATAAACAATTTGCGGTGCTGGCCCAAAGAAATACCAGATTGCCGCACTGATCAACGCAATCACCACTACCACCGGTACAAATACGGCAGAGATTTTATCCGCCAACTGACCGATTTCTGGCTTACTGCTCTGGGCCTGGCGCACCATGCGAATGATCCGCGACAGCGTGGTATGGCTGCCGACTGCGCTGGCGCGAAACAGCACACTACCGTCCTGCACCACCGTCCCGGCATGAACGCTGTCGCCTTCGCCTTTTTGCTGTGGAATAGGTTCGCCCGTCAGCATCGCCTCATCCAGCCACGCTTCGCCCTGAGTGATTTCGCCATCCACCGGCACACGGTCACCGGTTGTCAGGCGCAGCAACATACCTGGCTGAACGTCTGCCAGCGGCACACTCTTTTCACCTTCGTCAGTGACCAGTCTCGCCGTCGGTGGGGTTAAATCGAGTAATTTCTCCAGCGCCTTCGATGAACGCTGGCGTGCACGCGCTTCCAGCATATGACCGAGGTTGATCAGACCGATAATCATCGCGCTGGCTTCGTAATAAAGATGCCGCGCTTCCATCGGGAACCACTGCGGCCACAGGTTAACGCTCATCGAATAGAGCCACGCCACGCCAGTACCCAGCGCCACCAGCGTATCCATCGTCGCCGCGCCGTTGAGCAGGCTTTTCCATGCACTGCGGTAAAAATGCCCGCCCGCGAAAACCATTACCGCCAGCGTTATCAGACCGATTACCAGCCACAGGCTGCGGTTGTCGGCGGTGACCATCATGTTATCGCCGATCATCCCCCAGACCATTACCGGGATACCCACCGCCAGGGCGACAATTGCCTGCCAGCGGAAGCGTTTCATGGTTGCGACGACAGTTTCTTGCTGGCGCTCACGGCGTTTAGCGTCATCTTCAATCGCTTCCGCGCCGTAGCCTGCTTTTTCCACCGCCTGCACTAAATCTTGTGCGGAGGCACTGCCCATCACCAGCGCAGTGCGCTCCGCCAGGTTTACCCGTGCCTGGGTGACGCCCGGTACGCTTTGCAGCGCATTTTGTACGCGGGTGACACAGCTGGCGCAGCTCATGCCGCTCAACAGCAACTGCTGGCTATCGTCGTCATCGGCGGTTGCTGCCGGAAGCTCCTCAGAAACCGCTGTCAGTGCTTCCGACGGGATTGATGACTCCGCCAGCGGTTTAGCCTTTGGGTGGCTTACAGATGCGTCATAACCCGCTTGCTTGATGGTTTCGATAAGCTGTTCCGCGCTGGCAGTACCGGTGACGTGCGCTTCCGTAATTGACACCTCTGCCTGCTCAACGTCCGGGCGCTGTTCGAGACTTTCTTTCACGCGTTTAACGCAGTGACCGCAGGACAGGCCGTCCAGGGTCAGGTCGATAGTTTGTGACATAACGTACTCCTTTAAGACAGTTTTGACTGACTGTGATAAAGGGTAAACCTTCCAGCAAGGGGAAGGTCAAGAAATTATTTCGTCGCGCAATGAAAACGCGGTAGAGATTAAAAAATTGGCTCAATTTGCATCAGGATCAGACATTTATCTCTTTGTTTTCCTGTGGTTAAGTTGCGGGTGCTAAGTTAAATCAGGATGCCTGAAAATTGGCATCGGGATGAGGAATAGCCTCCCGCATCTATAAAAAGGAGTTAACAACAGATGTCAGATGCAAAAAATTTACAGCAGGCAGTGGATCAGGCATATACCCAATTTCACTCACTTAACGGCGGGCAAAATGCCGATTACATTCCCTTTCTGGCGAATGTCCCCAGCCAACTGGCGGGGGTAGCTATTGTGACTTGCGATGGCAATATCTATCGCGCGGGTGATAGCGATTACCGCTTTGCGCTGGAGTCCATCTCGAAAGTCTGTACTTTAGCCCTCGCGCTGGAAGATGTCGGCCCGCAGGCGGTACAGGACAAAATTGGCGCTGACCCGACCGGATTGCCTTTTAACTCAGTTATTGCCTTAGAACTTCATGGTGGCAAGCCATTGTCGCCACTGGTGAATGCTGGCGCTATCGCCACTACCAGTCTGATCAAAGCCGATAATGCTGAACAACGCTGGCAGAGAATTTTACATATCCAACAACAACTTGCTGGTGAGCAGGTGGTGCTCTCTGAGGAAGTAAACCAGTCGGAACAGACCACCAACTTCCACAACCGGGCGATTGCCTGGCTGCTGTATTCCTCCGGATATCTCTATTGTGATGCGATGGAAGCCTGCGACGTGTACACCCGCCAGTGCTCCACGCTTATCAATACCGTTGAACTGGCTACGCTTGGCGCGACGCTGGCGGCGGGCGGTGTTAATCCGCTAAGCCAAAAACGCGTTCTTCAGGCCGACAATGTGCCGTACATCCTGGCCGAAATGATGATGGAAGGGCTGTATGGTCGCTCCGGTGACTGGGCGTATCGCGTTGGCTTACCCGGCAAAAGCGGCGTCGGTGGCGGCATTCTGGCAGTAGTGCCAGGTGTGATGGGTATTGCCGCGTTCTCGCCACCATTGGATGAAGAAGGCAACAGTGTTCGTGGACAAAAAATGGTGGCATCGGTCGCTAAACAACTCGGCTATAACGTGTTTAAGGGCTGATCATGATGAACACGGAAGGTAATAACGGTGACAAACCCCTGGGACTATGGAATGTGGTTTCCATAGGCATCGGGGCGATGGTAGGGGCGGGGATCTTTGCCCTGCTGGGGCAGGCGGCGTTGCTAATGGAAGCCTCGACCTGGGTCGCTTTTGCTTTTGGCGGCATTGTGGCGATGTTTTCTGGATATGCCTATGCGCGCCTTGGCGCAAGTTATCCCAGCAATGGCGGGATTATTGACTTCTTTCGCCGGGGATTAGGCAACGGTGTTTTTTCGCTGGCGCTCTCGTTGCTGTACCTGATGACGCTGGCGGTGAGCATCGCGATGGTTGCCCGTGCCTTTGGTGCTTATGCCGTGCAGTTTTTGCATGAGGGCAGCCAGGATGAGCATCTTATTTTGCTCTACGCGCTGGCGATCATTGCCCTGATGACGCTGTTCAACTCTTTAAGCAACCATGCGGTAGGGCGGCTGGAAGTGATCCTTGTCGGCATCAAAATGATGATCCTGCTGTTGCTGATTATTGCGGGCGTCTGGTCGCTGCAACCGGCGCATATTTCCGTCTCTGCGCCCCCCAGCTCCGGCGCGTTCTTCTCCTGCATCGGGATTACTTTCCTCGCCTATGCGGGCTTTGGCATGATGGCGAACGCGGCGGATAAAGTGAAAGATCCGGCGGTCATTATGCCGCGAGCATTTTTGCTGGCGATAGGCGTTACCACGCTGCTCTATATTTCCCTGGCACTGGTACTGCTTAGTGATGTTTCGGCATTAGAGTTAGAAAAATATGCTGATACCGCCGTAGCGCAGGCTGCTTCTCCACTGCTCGGGCATGTGGGTTATGTGATAGTGGTGATAGGTGCCTTGCTGGCGACGGCATCAGCCATCAACGCAAACCTGTTTGCGGTGTTTAATATCATGGACAACATGGGCAGCGAGCGCGAGTTGCCAAAGATAATGAATAGATCCCTGTGGCGGCAGAGTACGTGGGGTAACATCATCATCGTGGTGTTGATCATGCTGATGACGGCGGCGCTTAATTTAGGTTCCCTGGCCAGCGTTGCCAGCGCCACCTTTTTGATCTGCTACCTTGCGGTGTTTGTGGTGGCGATCCGTCTGCGTCATGATATTCACGCCTCGTTGCCAATTCTCATTGTCGGTATGCTGGTCATGCTGTTGGTAATCATCGGTTTTATTTACAGTTTATGGTCCCAGGGCAGCAGCGCACTAATGTGGATTATTGGCGCACTATTACTAAGCCTTATTGTGGCAATGGTAATGAAACGGAATAAAACCATATAAAATCTACCTGCGCGCAGTGCTTTCTGCGCTGCGCCTTTATTTTTTCTTAATCAAATCCTCCGTCTTATACCTTTAATAAATAAGTCACAAAAAAATGGTATATACAGGATAAAACTGTGATTCTTATCACTTCTTCCTATAGATTATTCTCAATGCGGATGATGGTAATCTGAAACTCGTAGTGTATTCTTAATAAATAACGTATAAGATTTTTAGCTGCATTTCTTTTAATAGGGGGAATAAAAACGAAAGAGATGCACAAGTTATTACCCTTCTTAAATAAAATGAGGCTGGTTATAAAAACCAGTTAAAATAATGACCTGGAAGGAAGTGACTTATCTATGGCGCGATTACAATTAAAAAACCGTAAAAATAAATGCCTGATATTTTTAATAAGTTTTATTGTGATGGGAGAAAACGCGCTTGCAGCGCCATTACCACAATGGGCTAACGCCCCTGCGGTTACGCCAGTTGCCAGTTTATCCTTACAGGAAAGTATATTACGCGCATTTGCGCGAAACCCCGACGTCACCCAACAGGCGGCGCAGATAGGTATTGGCGAAGCGCAAATCGATGAAGCCAAAAGTGCCTGGTATCCGCACATTGGCTTAACCGGTAACGCGGGGCCGTCCCGACAAACGGACTCCAGCGGCAGGCTTGATAACAACGTTTCGTATGGCATAACCCTGACGCAGCTAGTATATGACTTTGGTAAAACGAACAACGATATCAAACTGCAAACTGCCGCTCGTGACAGCTACCGCTTTAAATTGATGGCAACCCTAACCGATGTCGCAGAGAAAACGGCGACCACCTATATGGAAGTTAGCCGTTATCAGGCTTTGTGCGATGCGGCTCAACGCAATATTCACTCGCTGGAAAATGTCTACAACATGGCGGCACTGCGCGCCAACGCCGGCCTGAATTCATCTTCTGATGAATTGCAGGCTCAGACACGCATTGCCGGAATGCGCTCGACGCTGGAGCAATATCAGGCGCAAATGGCGAGCGCCAAAGCGCAACTGGCGGTGCTGACTGGCGTACAGCCGGAGGCGATAGCCGCGCCACCTGCGGAATTAGCCGAGCAGTCGGTATCGCTAAAAAATATTGATTACCAGTCCATTCCGCTGGTGCTGGCGGCAGAAAATTTACGCCAGTCGGCACAGTACGGCGTGGAAAAAACCAAAGCGCAATACTGGCCGACGCTCAGTATTCAGGGGGGTAAAACGCGCTACCAGACCAGCGATCGCTCGTACTGGGACGACCAGTTACAGCTGAACGTTAACGCGCCGTTGTATCAGGGCGGCGCGGTTTCAGCCCAGGTACAACAGGCCGAAGGGCAACAAAAAATCTCCGCCTCGCAGGTCGAACAGGCAAAACTGGATGTATTACAACGGGCATCGGTGGCGTATGCCAACTGGACTGGCGCACGGGGGCGCGAAGAAGCCGGTTTAGCGCAATCCGAAAGCGCACACAAAACGCGAGATGTGTACCAAAATGAATATAAATTAGGTAAACGCAGTCTGAATGATCTATTAACCGTCGAGCAAGATGTCTTTCAGGCGCAATCGGCTGAAATAAATGCCAATTATGATGGCTGGGTTGCCGCAGTAAATTATGCCGCTGCGGTTAATAACCTTATTCCATTAGCGGGAATTAAACAGGGCTTATACAACGACTTACCCGACTTAAAATAATCCTGCCATTATTAATATCAGGTAGGCATCGTTGTTGAGTTATTACCTTTGTCTTATTTAGATAAATGGACTCGCTAAGGATGTGCGCCATTTATCAGGAATGCCATTATGAGCCTGATTATTGATGTTATTTCGCGTAAAACATCCGTCAAACAAACGCTGATTAATCCTGGCGACGTCACGGTTGTTATTTATGAGCCCTCTGTGGTGCAGGTTCATGCTCAGGCATCTGCCGTTGCGCGTTACGTTCGCGAAGGAAATGACCTGCTGATCTATATGCAGGATGGCACGGTTATCCGTTGCAACGGCTATTTCCTGCAAGCGACAAATACCAGTGAACAATCTGAACTGGTCTTTACCGATGGACAACAGCTAACCCACGTAACCTTTGCCGATGCCGCAGCGGGGGGATTAGCCCCCGTAGAACTGACCGCCCAGACCACCGCTATTGAAAGTATTGCACCATTTCTTGATACCGTTGCTCAGACCAGCACCTTCCCGTGGGGATGGTTAGCGGGGGCAGCGGTAGGTGGCGGTGCGCTTGGCGCTTTACTGGCAAGCGGTGGTGATGACGATTCAAAAACTGAAGTGGTTAACAACCCTCCGCCACCCGCCGAGCCAGGCAATGCAACCCCATCATTTTTAGTCACCGATAATCAGGGCGATCAGCGCGGCATTCTCGCCACCAATGACATCACAGATGACACCACGCCAACCTTTAGCGGTAGCGGGCAGGCGGGGGCGACCATCCAGATCAATGACAGCAACGGCAACACCATCGCCAGTACCCAGGTAGACAGCAACGGGCACTGGAGCGTCTCTTTACCCACGCAAAGCGCAGGTGAACATACCTGGTCAGTGGTGCAAATTGTCGGCAGCACCATCACTGACGCTGGTTCGATAACGTTAACCATCGACGACAGCCAGGCCAGCGTGCAGGTCGCCACCACCGCAGGCGATAACATTATTAACGCCAGCGAACAGGCCGCTGGATTTACGCTTTCAGGCACGACGAGCAACTTGCCGCAGGGAACAGAACTCAGCGTCACGCTAAACGGCAAAACCTACACGACCAGCGTAGGTGCTAACGGCGCGTGGAGCGTGCAGGTGCCGACCGCTGACGCCCAGGCGTTAGGCGAAGGGAATCAGGCAGTGCTGGTCAGCGGGAAAGATGCCACGGGCAATACGGTCACCGGCGCGCAGCTGTTAACCGTCGATACCCAGCCGCCGACGCTTGCTATCAACACCATCGCCCAGGACAACATTGTCAGCGCCGCAGAACATAACGCCGTGCTGGTACTGAGCGGTACTTCGAATGCTGAAGCCGGGCAAATCGTTACACTGACAGTAAACGGTAAAAGCCATACAGCAACCGTCGGTAGCGACGGCACATGGCAGGTGGCGCTGCCTGCCGCAGAAGTGCAGGCGCTGGCAGATGGTAACTACGCCGTAAATGCCAGCGTCAGCGACCGGGCAGGAAATACCACCAGCAACAGCGCGAATTTCGCGGTAGATACCAGCGCGCCGACGATCAACGTCAACACCGTGGCGGGCGACGATATTCTTAATAATGCCGAACAGGCCGTTGCGCAGATCATCTCCGGAAACGTCAGCGGTGCTTCTCCTGGCGATACGGTGACTGTGAAATTGGGCGCTCATGTCCTGACGGGCGTCGTGCTGGCAGACGGTAGCTGGAATGTGGCGCTGGACCCGGCGGTAACCCGCACGCTGGATCGCGGAGCCAATACGATTTTCGTCACCGTGACAGATGCCGCCGGAAATACTGGCACGGCATCACGTGCAATCACGCTGGTGGGTGTTTCTCCGTTGATCACCATTAACACGGTTTCCGGCGATGACATTATCAGTGGTGCAGAAAAAAATGCGCCACTGACCCTCACCGGCAGCACTCAACAAGCTGAGCCAGGACAAACGGTTACAGTAACCCTCGCCGGACAGAGTTTTACCACTACTGTGCAGGTCGATGGCTCCTGGAGTCTGACAGTACCCGCTGCCGATATGGGTAATCTGCCTGACGGTGCGGTGGCAATTACTGCATCTGTGACGGATCTCAGCGGTAATACCGGGAACACCTCCCGCACCATTACCGTCGACAGCCAGGCGCCGGCCTTAAGCATCGACTCGCTGACCGCCGACAACATCATCAACGCCGCCGAAAGCGGGCAGGATTTGCTCATCACTGGCACTACCGACGCCCAGCCAGGGCAGACGGTTACCGTCACGCTGAATGGACAGACCTATCAGGGCATAGTGCAGTCAGATGGCACCTGGAGCGTGACCGTTCCCGCCGCCAACGTTGACGCGCTGGCTGACGGCAACGCCACGGTCACCGCCAGCGTGAACGATGTCGCCGGTAACCCGACCAGCGTCTCACGCGTGGCGCTGGTCGATGCCACGCCGCCGGTGGTGACCATTAATCCGGTGGCAAGCGATAACGTCATCAATACGCCGGAACACACCCAGGCGCAAATCATCAGCGGCACGGTTACCGGCGCGCAGGCTGGCGATATCGTCACCGTGACCCTCAATAATGTGGATTACACCACGGTGGTGGATGCTTCTGGCAACTGGAGTCTGGGCGTTCCGGCTTCCGTCGTCAGCGGACTGGTGGACGGCAGTTATCCGATCAACGTTTCAGTCACTGACCGCGCCGGAAACAGCGGCAGCCAGTCACTCACTGTCACGGTCAACACCGCCGCGCCGGTCATCGGTATTAACACCATTGCTGGCGATGATGTGATTAACGCCAGCGAAAAAGGAGCCGATGTCCAGATTACCGGCACCAGCGATCAACCTGCTAATACCGCCATCACCGTGACGCTGAACGGGCAAAATTATGCGGCGACGACCGACGCCTCCGGCAACTGGAGCGTCACGGTTCCGGCATCGGCGGTAACCGCATTAGGCCAGGCCAACTACACGGTAACGGCAGCGGTGACCAGTAGTATCGGCAACAGCGCCACCGCCAGCCATAACGTGCTGGTCGATAGCGCACTGCCCGGCGTGACCATCAATCCGGTGGCAACCGACGATATTATTAACGCCGCCGAAGCGGGCGCAGCGCAAACCATCAGCGGACAGGTGACTGGCGCAGCCGTTGGCGACACGGTAACTATTACGTTGGGCGGCAATACCTATACGACTACCGTCCAGGCTGGTTTAAGCTGGAGTGTGAGCGTTCCGGCAGCAGATATTCAGGCGCTGGGTAATGGTGATTTAACGGTTAATGCCTCGGTCACCAATCAAAACGGCAACATTGGCAGCGGCTCGCGTGATATCACCATCGACGCCAATCTGCCTGGCCTGCGGGTCGATACGGTAGCGGGTGATGATGTGGTCAATATCATCGAGCACGGGCAGGCACTGGTGGTCACCGGCAGCAGCTCGGGGCTGGCTGAAGGCACGCCGCTTACCGTCACGATTAATAACGTCGAATACACTACAGCGGTGCAGGCCGATGGTAGCTGGAGCGTGGGCGTTACAGCGGCGCAGGTTAGCGCCTGGCCTGCGGGGACGGTGACGGTTGCCGTGTCCGGGGAAAGTAGCGCCGGAAATCCGGTGAGCATCACCCATCCCGTTACGGTCGATCTCACTCCGGCAGCGATCACCATCAACACCATCGCCACGGACGACGTGATTAACGCCGCAGAAAAAGGCACCGATTTAACCCTTTCCGGCACCACCACTAACGTAGAAGCCGGACAAACGGTCACCGTCACTTTTGGCGGTAAAAATTACACAGCCACGGTTGCAGGCGATGGTAGCTGGACAACCACTGTACCCGCTGCCGATTTAGCGTCATTAACCGATGGTAGCGCCACCGCGCAGGCCAGCGTCAGCAACGTCAACGGCAATAGCGCCTCGGCGGTGCATAACTACAGTGTTGATAGCAGCGCGCCGACCATCATTATCAATACTGTTGCCAGCGACAATATCGTCAACGCCAGTGAAGCCGATGCGGGCGTGACGGTGGGCGGCAGCACCACCGCCGAAGCGGGGCAGATTGTTACTATAACGCTCAATAGCCCGACCGTGCAGACGTATCAGGCAACGGTACAGGCCGACGGCAGCTGGAGCATCAATATTCCGGCGGCAGATCTTGCCGCTCTGACCGATGGCAGCCATACCCTGACGGCGACGGTCAATGACAAAGCGGGCAACCCGGCGAGCACCACGCATAATCTGGAGGTGGATCTCACTGTTCCGGTGCTGACCATCAACACCATTGCGGGCGATGACATTATTAACGCCACCGAGCACGGGCAGGCGCTGGTGATCTCCGGTTCCAGCACCGGCGGGGACGCGGGGGATGTCGTTACCGTCACGCTAAACAGTAAAACCTATACCACGACGCTGGATGCCTCCGGCAACTGGAGCGTCGGCGTTCCGGCAGCGGACGTCACCGCGCTGGGCAGCGGTTCACAAACCGTAACGGCGAGCGTTACCGATGCGGCGGGCAATAGCGATATTGAGACGCACACGGTCACCGTCAACCTTACCGCGCCAACCATTGGCATTAACACCATCGCTACCGATGACATAATTAACGCCACGGAAAAAGGCTCGGATCTGCAAATTACCGGCACCAGTAATCAGCCAGCAGGCACCACAATTACGGTGACGCTGAACGGGCAAAATTACACCGCGACGACGGACGCCGCAGGCAACTGGAGCACCACGGTGCCCGCTTCCGCAGTAGGTGCGCTGGGCGAAGCCAGCTACGTGGTGACAGCGAACGTCACCGACAGCGCGGGCAACAGCAATTCCGCCAGCCATAACGTACAGGTGAATACCGCGCTACCTGGCGTCACTATTAATCCGGTGGCGTCCGACGATATTATTAACGCCGCCGAATCGGGCGTAGCGCAGACCATCAGCGGGCAAGTGACGGGCGCGGCGGCGGGCGATACCGTCACCGTGACGCTTGGCGGGAAAACGTATACCGCCACCGTACAGGGCAATTTAAGCTGGAGCGTGGACGTTCCGGCGACGGATATTCAGGCCATCGGTAATGGCTCTCTCACGGTTAACGCCTCGGTGACCAACGGCGTTGGCAACACCGGCAGCGGCACGCGTGAGATCGCGATAGACGCTAATCTTCCGGGGCTGCGCGTCGATACCGTGGCGGGTGATGATGTGGTCAACAGCATCGAGCACGCTCAGGCGCTGGTGATAACCGGTAGCAGCAGCGGGCTGGCGGCGGGCGCGGCGCTGACGGTGGTGATTAACACGGTCACTTACGCTGCGACCGTATTAGCCGATGGCACATGGAGCGTTGGTGTTCCGGCGGCAGATGTGGGCAACTGGCCTGCGGGTACGGTGAATATTACGGTTTCAGGTGCTACTAGCGCAGGAAACCCGGTCACTATCACTCATCCGGTCACCGTCGATCTGGCAGCGGTGGCGATTTCCATTAACACCGTTTCTGGTGATGATGTGATTAACGCCGCCGAAAAAGGGGGAGAGTTAACCCTTTCCGGCAGCACCTCCGGCGTGGAAGCGGGGCAAACGGTCACCGTCACCTTTGGCGGGAAAAGCTATACCGCCGCCGTAGCGGGCGATGGTAGCTGGACAACCACCGTACCTGCCGCCGATCTTGCTACATTACGCGACGGCGACGCCACCGCGCAGGCCAGCGTCAGCACTATTAACGGCAACACGGCTTCGGCAACGCACGCCTACAGCGTCGATGCCACAGCCCCGACACTTGCCATTAACACCATCGCCACCGACGATATTCTGAACGCCGCCGAGGCGGGCAATCCGTTAACCATCAGCGGCAGCAGTAACGCCGAAGCGGGTCAGACGGTGACCGTCACGCTTAATGGCGTGACTTACACCGGCACTGTCCAGGCGGACGGAAGCTGGAGCGTCAGCGTGCCGACGGCAGATCTCAGCAATCTGACCGCCAGCCCGTACACGGTCAGCGCCTCGGTAAACGACAAAGCGGGTAACCCGGCGTCCGCCACTCACGGGCTGGCGGTGGATCTCACCGTGCCGGTGCTGACCATTAACACCGTCTCGGGCGATGGCATTATTAACGCCGCCGAACACGGACAGGCGCTGGTGATCTCCGGTTCCAGCACTGGCGGCGAAGCGGGCGATGTCATCACCGTCACGCTAAACAGTAAAACCTACACCACCTCGCTGGATGCTTCCGGCAACTGGAGCGTCGGCGTTCCGGCGGCAGATGTCACCGCGCTTGGCAGCGGCGCGCAAACCATCACCGCGACCATTACCGACGCGGCAGGCAACAGCGACGACGCCAGCCACACGATCACTGTGAATCTCACCTCGCCAACCATTGGTATCAACACTATCGCCAGCGATGACGTGATTAACGCCACGGAAAAAGGCGCAGATCTGCAAATTTCCGGCACCAGTAATCAGCCTGCTGGCACTACGGTTACGGTGACGCTGAACGGGAAAAATTACACCGCCACCACAGATGCTTCCGGTAACTGGAGCGCCACGGTGCCAGCCTCGGCGGTTAGCGCGCTGGGTGAAGCCAACTACCCGGTAACGGCAAACGTCACCGACACGGCAGGCAACAGCAATTCCGCCAGCCATAATGTGCTGGTCAACAGCGCCTTACCTGCTGTCACCATTAACGCGGTGGCGACCGACGATATTATTAACGCTGCTGAATCCGGCAACGCGCAAACCATCAGCGGGCAGGTCACGGGCGCAGCGCAGGGAGATACGGTCACCGTTACGTTGGGCGGCAACACCTACACCGCCACGGTGCAGGCCAATTTAAGCTGGAGCGTGGACGTTCCGGCGGCGGATATTCAGGCTATCGGCAACGGTTCTCTCACCGTACACGCCTCGGTGACCAACGTCGTAGGCAATACCGGCAGCGGTTCGCGAGACATCACTATCGACGCTAATCTGCCTGGCCTGCGGGTTGATACCGTGGCGGGCGATGACGTCATAAACAGCATTGAGCACAATCAGGCGCTGGTGATCACCGGTAGCAGCACCGGGCTAACGGCGGGAACGGCGTTAACGGTCGTGATTAACAGCGTCACCTATGGCGCAACGGTGTTAGCTGATGGTACATGGAACCTCGGCGTTCCGGCGGCAGACGTCAGCAACTGGCCTGCGGGAACGGTCGATATTACGGTAAGCGGCACCAACAGTGCCGGAACAACCTCCACCATTACCCATCCAGTCACCGTCGATCTGGCGGCGGTCGCTATCACCATTAACACCCTTTCCGGCGATGATGTGATCAACGCCGTCGAAAAAGGCGAAACGCTGGTCGTAAGCGGCAGCACCAGCGGTGTGGAAGCCGGGCAAACGGTGACCGTGACCTTTGGCGGCAAAAATTACACCACCACCGTGGAAGCCAACGGTAGCTGGACGGTGAATGTGCCGCCTGCCGATCTCGCTGCGCTGCCGGACGGCGCGGGCAATGTGCAGGCGAGCGTCAGCAACATTAACGGCAACAGCGCCCAGGCGGATCGCGCGTATAGCGTCGATACCACCGCGCCGCTTGTGACCATTAACACCATCGCCAGTGACGATATTCTCAACGTGAGCGAAGCGGGCGCGGGAGTAACCATCAGCGGCACCACCACGGCGCAGGCCGGGCAGACGCTGACCGTCACGCTCAATAACAACACTTACCAGACCACCGTCCAGGCCGATGGCACCTGGAGCGTGAACGTTCCGGCAACGGAATTAAGCGGATTAACCGCCAGCACTTATACCGTGACTGCGACGGTGAGCGACAAAGCGGGCAACCCGGCAAGCGCCGACCATGCGCTGGCGGTGGATGTCACCGCGCCGGATCTCACCATTAACACCGTCGCGGGCGATGACATCATCAACGCCATCGAACACGGGCAGGCGCTGGTGGTGAGCGGAACCAGTACGGGCGCGGCGGCGGGCGATGTGGTTACGGTTAGCCTGAACGGTAAAAACTACACCACCACGCTGGATGCCTCCGGTAACTGGAGCGTGGGTATTCCGGCGGCGGATGTCACGGCGCTGGCAACCGGCAGCCAGACCATCACCGCCAGCCTGATCGATCGCGCGGGCAACAGCGACAGCACGACTCACGATGTGACCGTTGATCTCAGCGGCCCGACGTTGACCATCAATACCGTTTCCGGCGATGACATCATTAATAATGTGGAGAAAACTCAGGATCTGACCATCAGCGGCGGCTCCAGCGGTCTGGCGACCGGCACCACGGTCACGGTGATGTTGAACGGCCTGGCGTACAGCGCCACCACCGACGGTTCTGGCAACTGGAGCGTTACCGTGCCAGCTTCGGCGGTCGGCGCCCTGGGCGAGGCGGTTTATTCGATTAGCGCCAGCGCCACCGACAGCGCGGGCAACAGCGGCAGTACTACCCATACAGTGAATGTCGAATCACTCCTGCCAGGGGTGATCATTAATACCGTGGCGGGCGATGACATTATCAACGCCGCTGAAATCGCCGTTAACCAGACCATTAGCGGTCAGGTAACGGGAACGGCGCAGGCGGGGAATACGGTCACAGTCACGCTCGGCGGCAACCAATACGTCGCCACCGTGCAACCAGATTTAAGCTGGAGCGTCAGCGTGCCTGCGGCAGATTTGCAGGCGTTGGGTAGCGGTGAGCTGACCATCAGCGCCTCGGTCACCAACACTACAGGCAATACCGGCACCGCCACACACGACATCGTGATAGATGCCAACCTGCCAGGTTTGCGCGTCGATACCGTAGCAGGCGATGATGTGGTCAATATTATCGAACACGGTCAGGCACTGGTGGTAACCGGCAGCAGTACCGGGCTGGCGGTGGGAACGCCACTGACAGTGGAAATCAACAGCGTCACCTACGGCGCAACGATACTCGCCGATGGCACCTGGAGCGTCGGCGTTCCGGCGGCAGATGTCGCTAACTGGCCGGCGGGGACGATCGATATTGCGGTTTCAGGCACCAATACCGCCGGAACGACTACCAGCATTAGCCATCCGGTTACGGTCGATCTCGCTACTGTGGCGATCACCATCAACACTCTTTCTACTGACGATGTGATTAACGCCGCCGAAAAAGGCAGTGATTTACAGCTCTCCGGCACCACCTTCGGCGTGGAAGCGGGGCAGACCATTACCGTCATATTTGGCGGCAAAAGCTACACCACCACGGTGGCAACGGGCGGGAGCTGGGGGCTGACGGTTCCAGCCGCCGATCTCGCAACCTTGCCAGACGGCATAGCAAACGTACAAGCCAGCGTCAGCAACGTAGCTGGCAACATTGCCCAGACAACACATGCTTACAGCGTTGATGCCACCGCGCCTTCCGTTACTATCAACACCATCGCCACGGACGATATTCTTAACGCCGCCGAAGCCGGAACGGCGCTGACCATCAGCGGCACCAGTACGGCGGAAGCCGGGCAGACGGTGACCGTGACGCTTAACGGCGTTAATTACAGCGGCAACGTACAGGCAGACGGAAGCTGGAGCGTCAGCGTACCGACTGGCGATTTAGCGAATCTCACCGCCAGCCCGTATACCGTCAACGCAGCGGTCAGCGACAAAGCCGGAAATCCGGCCTCGGCAACGCATAATCTGGCGGTGGATATGCTTGCCCCGGTCGTGACTATCAACACGGTAGCGGGCGATGACATCATCAATGCCACTGAACACAGCCAGGCGCAGATTATCAGCGGCTCGGCAACGGGCGCGACGACGGGTAACACGGTTTCCGTGACGATTGGCACGACCACCTACACCACCGTGCTGGACGCCAACGGCAACTGGAGCATCGGCGTGCCTGCCAGCGTGATTTCCGCACTGGCGCAGGGCGATGTGACCATTACCGCCACGGTCACCGACTCCGCAGGCAACAGCGGCACAGCCTCGCACACTGTCAGCGTGGCGCTCGGCGCGCCGGTGCTCGGCATTAACACCATCGCCGTCGACGACATTATCAACGCCACGGAGAAAGGCGCGGTTCTGGCAATTTCCGGCACCAGCAACCAGCCTGCGGGCACGCAGATTACCGTTACGCTAAACGGGCAAAATTACACCACCACTGCCGATGCTTCCGGTAACTGGAGCGTGACCGTTCCGGCGTCTGCGGTTGGTACGCTTGGTGAAGCGACTTATACCGTGACCGCCGCCGCAACCGATGCTGATGGCAACAGCGGTTCCGCCAGCCATAACGTGCAGGTTAATACCGCGCTGCCGGGCGTCACCATTAACGTTGTGGCGACGGACGATATTATTAACGCTGCCGAAGCCGGGGCAGATCAAACCATCAGCGGTCAGGTTACAGGCGCGGCGGCAGGCGACACGGTAACCGTAACGCTGGGTGGCGAGACTTACACGGCGACAGTGCAGGCCAATTTAAGCTGGAGTATTAATGTTCCGGCAGCCGCTTTACAGGCGTTGGGTAACGGCGAACTAACAATTTCTGCGTCAGTCACAAACAGCGTGGGCAATACTGGCAGCGGTACGCGCGAAATTGTGATTGACGCTAATCTCCCTGGTCTTCGGGTCGATACCGTCGCTGGCGATGATGTGGTGAATATTATCGAGCACGGGCAGGCACTGGTGGTAACCGGCAGCAGTTCTGGTCTGGCAGCGGGGGCGGTACTCACGGTTTCGATTAATAGCCAGACCTATAGCGCAACGGTTTTAGCCGATGGCTCATGGAGCGTCGGCGTTCCGGCGGTGGATGTCAGCGCCTGGCCTGCGGGGACGGTCACCATTACGGTAAACGGTATCAGCAGTGCCGGAAATCCGGTCAGTGTCACGCATCCGGTCACCGTCGATCTCACGGCGATCGCTATCAGCATTAACACCATTACCGCCGATGATGTGATTAACGTCGCCGAAAAAGGCGCGGCGTTAACGCTCTCCGGCAGCACGTCCGGCGTGGAATCAGGGCAAACGGTCACCGTCACCTTTGGCGGCAAAAACTACACGGCAATCGTCGCGGCAGATGGTTCCTGGAGCACCACGGTTCCGGCGGCGGATATGGCAACCCTGCGTGATGGCGATGCCAGCGCACAGGCCAGCGTCAGCAACGTTAATGGCAACAGCGCCACCACCACCCACGTTTACAGCGTCGATGCCAGCGCGCCAACGGTGACCATCAACACTATTGCGGGCGACGACATTCTTAACGCCACCGAAGCCGGTACGGCGCTGACCATCACCGGCAGCAGCACGGCGGAAGCGGGGCAAACGGTCACCGTCACGCTCAATGGCGCAAACTATAGCGGCACGGTACAAACGGACGGTAGCTGGAGCGTCAGTGTGCCGCCAGCAGCGTTAAGCGCCTTGACCGCCAGTAACTACACCGTTAGTGCGGCAGTGACGGACAAAGCCGGAAACCCGGCCTCGGTTAACCACAACCTGACGGTGGATACTTCCGTTCCGCTCGTCACCATCAACACGGTGGCGGGCGATGATGTGATCAACGCAACGGAACACGCTCAGGCGCAGATTATCAGCGGCTCCGCCACTGGTGCGGCAACCGGTAGCACCGTCACGGTAACTATCGGCACAAATACCTTCACCACCGTGTTGGATGCCAGCGGTAACTGGAGCGTCGGCGTACCGGCAAGCGTTGTCTCGGCGCTGGCGAACGGCACGGTGACCATCAACGCCAGCGTCACCGATGCCGGGGGTAACAGCGGCAGCGCCACGCATCAGGTGACGGTCAATACCGGGCTGCCGACCATTACCTTTAACGCCATCAGCGGCGATAACGTGCTGAATGCCGATGAAAAAGGCCAGCCGTTGACCATCAGCGGCGGCAGTACGGGGCTGGCGACCGGCGCACAGGTTACCGTCACGCTCAACGGTCACAACTACAGCGCCACCACCGACGCGGCGGGCAACTGGACGTTAACCGTACCGGTGAGCGATCTGGCGGCCTTAGGCCAGGCTAACTATACCGTCAGCGCCAGTGCCACCAGTGCGGTGGGTAACACCGCCAGCAGCCAGGCGAATTTACTGGTCGACAGCGGTCTTCCGGGCGTCACCATCAACACGGTTGCGGGCGACGATATTATCAACGCGGCTGAAGCGGGCGCCGATCAAACCATCAGCGGGGTGGTGACCCGCGCCGCCGCAGGCGATACGGTTACCATCACGCTGGGCGGTAATACTTACACAGCGCAAGTTCAGCCCGATTTAAGCTGGAGCGTCAGCGTTCCGGCAGCCGATCTCCAGGCGCTGGGCAATGGCGATTTAACCATTAACGCCTCCGTCACTAACGCCAGTGGCAACACGGGTAGCGGCACGCGCGACATAACTATTGACGCCAACCTGCCAGGTCTGCGGGTGGATACCGTCGCGGGCGATGATATCGTCAACAGCATCGAACACGGGCAGGCGCTGGTGATCACCGGCGGCAGCAGCGGCCTGAATGCAGGCGTGCCGTTGACGATCACGATTAACGGTACGGCTTATTCCGCCACGGTACAGGCGGACGGGAGCTGGAGCGTCGGTATTCCGGCAGCAAACGTCAGCGCCTGGCCTGCGGGGCCGTTAACTGTTGACGTGACAGGCGAGAGCAGCGCCGGAAATCAGGTCAGCGTCAGCCATCCGTTCACCGTCGATTTAACGGCGGTGGCTATCAGCATCAACACCGTTGCCAGCGACGACGTAATTAATGCCGCCGAAAAAGGCACCGACCTGACCCTTTCCGGCAGCACCAGCGGGATTGAAAGCGGGCAAACCGTTACCGTTACTTTTGGCGGCAAAACCTACACTGCAAGCGTCGCCGCCAACGGAAGCTGGAGCGTAACTGTTCCGGCGGCGGATCTGGCAACCCTGCCAGACGGCGCGGCAAACGTGCAGGCCAGTATCAGTAGTGCGAGCGGCAATAACGCTTCGGCGACCCATGCGTACAGCGTCGATGCCAGTGCGCCGACGCTCACCATTAACACCATCGCCAGCGACGATATTCTTAACGCCGCAGAGGCCGGAAGCCCGCTCACTATCAGCGGCACCAGCACCGCCGAAACCGGGCAGACGGTGAGCGTCACCCTTAACGGCGTAACCTACACCGGTAATGTACAGGCGGACGGTAGCTGGAGCGTTAGCGTCCCTGCGTCATCACTCGTGGCGCTGACCGCAAGCAATTACACCGTCAGCGCCACGGTCAACGACAAAGCGGGCAACCCCGGCAGCGCCAGCCATAATCTGGCGATAGACACCACCGCGCCGGTTCTCACCATTAACACCGTAGCGGGCGATGACATCATCAACGATGCCGAACACGCGCAGGCGCTGGTGATCTCCGGCACCAGCAGCGGCGGATGTGACGGCGCTGGGTAGCGGTGCGCAGACCATCACCGCCAGCGTCAGCGATCGGGCAGGCAACAGCGACGACGCCAGCCGCACCGTGACCGTCAGCCTCAGCGCGCCAGTGATTAGCATTAACACCATCGCGGGCGATGATGTGATCAACGCGACGGAAAAAGGATCCGATCTGGCGCTTTCTGGCACCAGCGATCAGCCTGCGGGTACGGCGATCACCGTCACCCTGAACGGACAAAACTACAGCACCACTACCGACGCCTCCGGTAACTGGAGCGTCACCGTTCCCGCCTCGGCGGTTAGTGCGCTGGGCGAAGCGACATATAGCGTCACGGCGAGCGTTACCAATGCTCAGGGCAACAGCAGCACCGCCAGTCATAACGTACAGGTCAATACCGCGCTGCCGGGCGTTACCATTAATCCGGTCGCAACTGACGACATTATCAATGCCGCCGAAGCAGGCAGCGCGCAAACCATCAGCGGCCAGGTAACCGGTGCGGCGGCGGGCAGTACCGTCACCGTTGCGCTGGGCGGTAAAACTTACAGTGCCACTGTACAGCCAGATTTGAGCTGGAGCATCAGCGTACCTTCCGCCGACTGGCAGGCGCTGGGTAACGGTGAGTTAACCGTTAACGCCTCGGTGACCAACGGCGTTGGCAACACCGGCAGCGGCACGCGCGATATCACCATCGACGCCAGTCTGCCTGGTCTGCGGGTCGATACCGTCGCAGGTGATGATGTGGTCAATATCATCGAACACGGTCAGGCGCAGGTGATCACCGGCAGCAGTTCCGGCTTTGCGGCAGGCACGGCGCTGACGGTGGTGATTAATAACCAAACTTACGCCGCCACAGTGCTGGCGAATGGCAACTGGAGCGTCGGCGTTCCGGCGGCAGATGTCAGTAACTGGCCTGCGGGAACGCTGAATATTACCGTTAGCGGGGCGAACAGTGCCGGAACGCAAACCAGCATTACCCATCCGCTGACCGTTGATCTCAACGCCGTCGCCATCAGCATGAACAGCATCACCAGCGATGATGTGATTAATGCCGTTGAAAAAGGCGCGGCATTAACGCTCTCCGGCAGCACATCCGGCGTCGAAGCGGGGCAAACCGTCACCGTTACCTTTGGCGGTAAAACCTACACCACCACGGTGGCGGCTAACGGTAGCTGGACCACCACCGTTCCGGCGGCGGATATGGCGACGTTACGTGATGGCGATGCCAGCGCCCAGGTGCGGGTAACTAACGTCAACGGCAACAGCGCCACGGCAACGCATGAATACAGCGTCGATAGCGCCGCGCCAACGGTGACCATCAACACCATTGCCAGCGATAACATCATCAATGCCAGCGAAGCGGCAGCGGGCGTAACGGTGTCCGGCACCAGCACGGCGGAAACCGGGCAGACGCTCACCATCACGCTTAACGGCACTACCTACCAGACCACGGTGCAGGTAGACGGCAGCTGGAGCTTAACGCTGCCTGCCAGTGCTTTAACCACGCTTGCTAATAACAGTTACACGCTCACCGCAACGGTCAGCGATCTGGCGGGTAACTCCGGCAGCGCCAGCAAAGGCGTAACCGTCGATACCACCGCGCCGGTGATCAGTTTTAACACCGTGGCGGGCGATGACGTAATTAACAACGTCGAACACACTCAGGCGCAGATTATCAGCGGCACCGCCACGGGCGCGGTGGCGGGCGACCGCCTGGTGGTGACCATCGCCGGGCAGCAGTATGTCACCAGCACCGATGCCAGCGGCAACTGGAGCGTCGGCGTGCCTGCCAGCGTGATTTCTGGCCTTGCGGACGGCACGGTGACTATCAGCGCCACCATCACTGATAGCGCAGGCAACAGCAGCACGCAAACGCATAATGTGCAGGTGAATACGGCGGCGGTGTCGCTCTCGGTCAGCACCATCAGCGGCGATAACCTTATTAATGCCGCCGAAGCAGGCAGTGCGCTGACCCTGAGCGGCACCGGCACCAATTTTGCGACAGGCACTGTGGTGACCGTGCTGCTTAACGGCAAAGGCTACAGCGCCACCATTCAAAGCAACGGGAGCTGGAGCGTAAATGTGCCAGCGGCAGACGTTGCGGCACTTGCTGATGGCACCAGCTATACGGTTAGCGCCTCCGCCCAGGACAGCGCAGGAAACAGCGCCACGGCCTCGCGCAGCGTGGCCGTGGATCTCACCGCGCCGGTTATCAGCATTAATACCGTTTCGACGGACGACCGACTCAACGCAGCCGAACAGCAGCAGCCGTTAACCCTTAACGGCTCGACCAGCGCGGAAGTCGGGCAGACGGTCACCGTGACCTTTGGCGGCAAAACCTATACCGCCACGGTTGCCGCCAATGGCACCTGGGCGCTGAACGTACCTGCGGCGGATCTGGCAACGCTCGGGCAGGGCGCGCAGACCATCACCGCCAGCGTGAACGATCGCGCGGGCAACCCCGGTCAAACCACGCACACCCTGACCGTTGACACCGCTGCGCCGACGGTGACCATCGCCACGGTAGCGGGCGACGATATTATTAACAACGCCGAGCAGCTTGCCGGGCAGACCATCAGCGGCACCACCACCGCCGAAGTGGGACAGACGGTAACCGTCACCTTTAACGGTCAGAGCTGGACCGCAACGGTCGCCAGCGGTGGAAGCTGGTCGGTATTTATTCCGGCGCAGCAGTTTGCCGGATTAAGCGACGGCAGTTACACCATTAGCGCGACGGTCAGCGATCAGGCCGGAAACCCCGGCAGCGCCAGCCGTGGCGTCACGTTGAACGGTGACGTCCCCACCGTCACCATCAACACCTTTGCGGGCGATGATGTGGTGAATGCGGCGGAACATGGCTCATCTCTGGTTATCAGCGGCACCACCACCGCGCCAGTCGGGCAGACGCTGACCCTGACCTTAAACGGCAAAACCTACACCACCACCGTGCAGACGGGCGGTAGCTGGAGCTACACTCTCGGCAGCGCCGATGTCACCGCGCTGGCGGACGGCAACGCCTACGTGATTAACGCCTCGGTGAGCAACGCCATTGGCAATACCGGCAGCAGCAATCACAGTATTACCGTCGATCTCAGCGCCCCGGCGATGGGGATTAATATCGATTCCCTGCAAGCCGACACCGGCCTTAGCGCCAGCGACTTTATCACCAGCGTCAGCCCGGTAGTGGTCAATGGCTCGCTCACCGCCGCGCTTGCCAGTAACGAGACGGCGCAAATCAGTATCGACGGCGGCGCAACCTGGAGCACGCTCACCGTGACCGGCACGACCTGGCGCTATAACGACAGCCGCACGCTGACTGATGGCAATTATCTCTATCAGGTGCGGGTGATTGATGCGGCGGGCAACGTCGGCGCGACTGACAGCCAGAATGTGGTGATCGACACCATCGCGCCAGATCCAGCGGTGAAAACCATCGCCATCAGCGCGATCACCACCGATACGGGCTTGATCACTAACGATTTTGTCACCAGCGATACGACGCTTGCGGTGAGCGGCTCGCTGGGGGCGACGCTGGCTGCCGGTGAGTTCGCGCAAATCAGCATCGACGGCGGTATAACCTGGCAGAATCTTTCCGTAAGCGGTTTGACCTGGACGTACCTTGACGGGCGCACGCTGACTGACGGCAACTACAACTATCAGGTGCGGGTTATCGACACCGCCGGAAATATCGGCGCGACCGCCAGCCAGATTGTCACCGTTGACACCAGCGCGCCGCTGGCGAGCAAAACCATCGCCATTGCGGGCATTAGCGATGACACCGGTTTAAGCAGCAGCGATTTTGTTACCCGTGACACGACGCTGACCGTGCGCGGGACGCTCGGCGCGACGCTTGCCGCCGATGAACGGGCGCAAATCAGCCTCGATGGCGGCGTTACCTGGACCACGTTAACCGTTATCGGCACCAACTGGAGCTATGCCGATGGTCGCACGCTGACCGACGGCACCTGGAACTACACGGTGCGGGTAGTGGATCTGGCGGGGAACGTCGGGCAGACCGCGACGCAAAACGTGGTGGTCGATACCACCAGTCCCGAAGCGGCGAAAAGCATCACCATTATCGGTATCAGCGATGACACCGGCGCCAGCAGCAGCGACTTTATTACCAGCGATACCACGCTTACCGTTCGCGGCGTGCTGGGCGCGGCGCTCGGTGCTAACGAGTTCGCGCAAATCAGTACCGACAACGGCGCAACCTGGGTGAATGTGACGCTGGCGGCTGACGGCCTGAACTGGACATACGTGGATGGGCGCACGTTGACTAACGGCACGACCACCTGGCAGGTGCGAGTGGTCGATCTGGCAGGCAACGTCGGCGCAACGGGCAGCCAGACGGCGCAAATCGACACCGTTAACCCGGCGCAGGTGTTGACCATCGCCAGCATCAGCACCGACACGGGGAGTTCAGCCACCGATTTTATCACCAGCGATACCACGCTCACACTGACCGGTTCGCTGGGGGCGGGGCTTGCCAGCGGCGAAGTGGCGCAGATTAGCCTCGACGGCGGCGCGACCTGGACTACGCTCACCACTAACGGCACGCAATGGACTTACACCGACAGCCGCACGCTGACCGACGGTAGCTATGTTTATCAGGTGCGGGTACTGGATCTGGCGGGAAATACCGGTCCGGTGGTATCGAAAACGGTGGTGGTCGATACGATTAACCCCACCGCCACGCCAACCATTGTGTCGTATACCGATGATGTCGGGCAGCGACAGGGGACGTTAAGCAGTTCGCAGGCTACCGACGACACCACGCCGCTGCTGAACGGTGTGCTCTCCGGCCCGCTGGCCAGCGGCGAAGTGGTTTACCTCTACCGCAACGGCCTGCTGTTAGGCGCGGTGACGATGGTCGGCGCACTGAACTGGACCTACAGCGACAGCGGGCTGGTCAGCGGTGCCTATACCTACAGTGCGCGAGTAGTGGATTTGGCAGGGAACATCACCTCCTCCAGCGATTTTATCCTGACGGTGGATACCTCTATTCCGACCACGCTGGCGCAAATCACCAGCCAGACCACCCGCGACACCACGCCAATTATCAGCGGGGTGATCACTGCCGCACTTGCCAGTGGGCAGTATGTTGAAGTGGTGATCAACGGTAAAACGTACACCTCGCAGCCGGGCGGTGCGGTGGTGGTCGATCCGGCGCACAATACCTGGTATGTGCAACTGCCGGATACCGATGTGCTGGCAACATCTGCTACTGCGTATAACGTCACCGCGCAGGTGAAAAGCTCGGCGGGCAACGGCAACACCGCCAACGTCAGCAACGGCACGGTGACGGTCAACGCGGCGATTGATTACACGCCAGCCTGGACGACCGCCAATAAAACGACGGCCTGGGGGCTGACCTACGGCCTCGACAACCACGGGATGTGGACGGTGCTTGCCAACCAGCAGGTGATGCAATCAACCGACCCGCTCACCTGGTCGAAAACCGCCCTGACGCTGGTGCAAAGCGGTAACAACTACGCCACCAGTTCTATTGCCGATTACGATCGTAACGGCACGGGCGATCTGTTTATCACGCGTGATGACTACGGCACGGGGTATATCAACGGCTTTACCAATAACGGCGACGGTACGTTTTCCAGTGCCATTCAGGTTAACGTCGGCACGCTGACGTGGTTCGGTTCGATTGTGGCGTTCGATAAAGAGGGCGACGGCTATCTTGATTTCTGGATTGGCGACGCCGGGGGGCCGGACTCCAATACCTTCCTGTGGAACAACGCAGGCACGCTGGTAGGAAACTCCACCACCGCCAACAACGGCGGGAGCGCCACGGTCGGCGGGGTGGTGACGGGGTATCTTTCGCTCAACGAAGGTTCCGGCGTCGATCTTAACAATGACGGCAGGATTGACCTGGTTCAGCACACTTTCAACCTGAATAACTTCTACACACTTTCGTCGCTTATCAGCCAGGGCAACGGCACGTTTGTCTGGGGACAAAACACCATCAACACCTTCCTCAGCACGGCGGGCAGCGGCGGTAACTCGACGTCTGTCTCCATGACCTGGGCAGATTTCGATGGTGACGGCGATATGGATCTCTTCCTGCCCGCCAGCCAGGGAAGAGCTAACTACGGCTCTCTGTTATTCAACACCAACGGCGTGCTGGGAAGTCCGGTGGCGGTGGGGGCAACGGCGACGACCTATGCCAGCCAGTTTAGCCTGGCGGTGGACTGGAACCATGACGGCCTGATGGATATCGCCCGTATCGCCCAGACCGGACAATCCTACCTTTACACCAACGTTGGTGGAGCCAGTAACTGGACGCAGTCGGTACTCGGCGGCAGCCAGAGTGGCACCACCAGCGGCGTAGCGGCAATGGACTACGACTGGGATGGCGCGGTGGATGTGCTGGTAACCAAACAGTCGGGCAGCGTGTTCCTGATCCGCAACACCAACACGGTGAGCTACGGCACGTCGCTGCACCTGCGCATCACCGATCCCAACGGGATTAACGTCTATTACGGCAATACCGTAAAACTGTACAACTCGGCGGGTGTGCTGGTTGCCACGCAAATCATCAATCCACAGTCGGGGATGGGGGTTAACGACACCTCGGCGCTGGTCAACTTCTACGGGCTGAATGCCGGAGAAACCTATAACGCGGTGCTGATCAAATCCACCGGTGCCACCGCCAGCAATATCGACCAGACGGTCAATACCACCTGGGGCGGTTTACAGGCCACCGATGCTACCCACGCTTATGATCTCAGCGCCGAAGCAGGCACCGCGAGCAACAACGGTAAGTTCGTTGGCACCGGTTATAACGACACCTTCTTTGCCACCGCAGGCACCGACACTTACGACGGCTCCGGCGGCTGGGTGTACAGCTCCGGCACCGGAACCTGGCTGGCGAACGGTGGGATGGACGTGGTTGATTTTCGGCTTTCGACGGTGGGCGTGACCGCTAACTTAAGCAGCACCGCCGCACAGGCCACCGGTTTTAACACCTCGACATTTACCAATATCGAGGGGATTTCCGGCTCGAATTTTAACGATACCCTGACCGGCAGCACGGGCGATAACCAACTGGAAGGGCGCGGCGGTAACGACACGCTCAACATCGGCAACGGCGGGCACGACACCTTGCTCTATAAACTGCTCAACGCCAGCGACGCCACCGGCGGCAACGGCTCGGACGTGGTGAATGGCTTTACGGTAGGGACATGGGAAGGCACTGCCGACACCGATCGCATTGATATTCGTGAACTGTTGCAGGGCAGCGGCTACACCGGCAACGGCAAAGCCAGCTACGTCAACGGCGTAGCGACGCTGGATGCGCAGGCCGGAAACATCGGTGATTTTGTCAAAGTTACCCAGAGCGGCAGCGACACCATCGTGCAGATCGACCGCGATGGCACGGGCGGCAATTTTGCGACAACTAACGTGGTCACGCTGACGGGCGTGCATACCGACCTCGCCACGTTGCTGGCGAATCATCAGTTGATGGTGGTGTAGATAATGAAAAAAAATGCCCAGTCCGTGGAAGCCTGGCTGGAGGCGATGATCGCCGTGGCACGCTATTATCGCCTCGATTTTTCTCAGGAGAACGTGCGCGCAACTGTCAACTGGGAGCGCGACAGCAAGCGGGAAGAGTTACTTACCGACATGGCGCGGCAGTTGGGGATGGGGCTGCGGCTGGTCGAGTTCTCCGCCGACTCGCTCAACCCGTGGCGGCTGCCGTTGATCGCGGTTTTTGATAATCAACAGGTTGGGGTGATCACCCGCCGCGACAATCACGACAATATCAGTATTCAGTTCAGCGGTGACGAAGGGCTGGAAACTACGCTGAACGTCGCGGATGTTGAGGATAAAATTGTCGAACTGGCGCTGCTGCGCCCGCTCAGCGCCATCCCTGATGCGCGCGTAGATGACTATATTCGCCCGTATCAGGCGAACTGGTTCTGGAATCTCTCGCTGAAAGACTGGCGGCGCTACGGCGATATTATGCTGGCCTCGCTGGTGGCGAACGTGCTGGCGCTGGCGGCGATGGTGTTCTCGATGCAGGTTTACGACCGCGTCGTTCCGGCGCAATCCTACCCGACGCTGTGGGTGCTGTTCGCCGGGGTGATGATGGCGATCCTGTTTGAGTTTTGTATGCGCATGGTGCGCACACATCTTTCCGATGTGATTGGTAAACGGGCGGATTTACGGATTTCGGATCGCGTTTTTGGTCATGCATTACGGCTGAAAAATAACGTGCGATCGAAATCCACCGGCTCGTTTATCTCGCAGATCCGCGAACTGGAATTGGTGCGTGAGCTGATTACTTCCACCACCATCGGCGCGGTGGCGGATCTGCCGTTCTTCCTGCTGTTTGTCTTTATTTTGTGGATGATCGGCGGCTGGCTGGTGCTGGTTGTTTTGCTGGCGCTGCCGTTATTAGTGATCCCCGGCCTGCTGGTGCAACGCCCGCTGGCGCGGCTGGCGAACGAAGGTATGCGCGAGTCGGCGGTACGCAACGCGACGCTGGTGGAAGCCGTGCAGTCGATTGAAGATATTAAACTGCTGCGCGCCGAACAGCGTTTCCAGAATCAGTGGAATCATACCAACGACGTGGCGTCCTCCATCAGCATGAAGCAACGTTTTCTCACCGGGCTGCTGCTCACCTGGACCCAGGAAGTGCAGTCCATCGTCTACGTGGTGGTGCTGTTGGTGGGCTGCTTTATGGTAATGAACGGTGACATGACCACCGGCGCGCTGGTCGGGACGACGATCCTGGCTTCGCGCACCATCGCGCCGCTGTCGCAGATATCCGGCGTGCTCTCGCGCTGGCAGCAGGCAAAAGTGGCGCGTAATGGCCTTGATGAACTGATGAAGCGCCCGGTGGATCAGCCGGAACACGGCAAACTGGTGCATAAAGCGGTGCTGAACGGCAATTATCAGTTCAGCAACGCTATCTTTTATTACGACGAAGAAGAAAAGATTGCCGATGTGGCGATTGGCAAACTCAACATTCAGGCCGGAGAGAAAATCGCCATTCTCGGGCGCAACGGCGCGGGTAAATCAACGCTACTGCAAATGCTCGCCGGAATGCGTATCGCCCAGCAGGGGCAGGTGCTGCTGGATAACATCAGCATCGGGCAACTTGATCCGGCAGATCTGCGCCGCGACATGGGGCTGCTGAGCCAAACCGGACGACTGTTTTTTGGTTCGCTGCGGGAAAACCTCACCATGGGAATGCCGGAGGCCAGTGATGAAGATATCGAACGCGCATTAATCCTCAGCGGGGCGCTGCCCTTTGTGCAGAAGCAGAAAAACGGCCTCAACTACATGATTCAGGAAGGGGGATTTGGCCTTTCCGGCGGTCAGCGGCAAACGCTGCTGCTGGCGCGGCTACTCATCTCTCAACCCAATATCGTCCTGCTCGACGAACCCAGCGCCTCGCTGGATGAAATGGCGGAAGCGCATTTAATCGAACAACTGAAACAGTGGATTGGGCATCGCACGCTGATTATCGCCACTCACCGCACGGCGATGCTGCAACTGGTGGACCGCATCATTGTGATGGATCAGGGTCGCATTGTGATGGACGGCGCGAAAGAGACTATTTTGCGTGAACAGGGCGAACCCACGGCGCGACGCGTGGTGTTGCAGGAGAAGAATAAGGGGTCTGCCGCATGAACGGACAACTGCAATACAACCGTGGCCTGACTGAACCTCGCCTGCCGCGTTCGGCGCTGGCGGTACGCGTTACCGCTGTGATGCTGCTCTGTTTTCTCGGCTGGGCGTGGTACTTCCAGCTTGATGAAGTGACCACCGGCAGCGGCACGGTAGAACCCTCCGGGCGTGAACAGGTGGTGCAGTCGCTGGAAGGCGGGATTTTGTATCATCTCGACGTGAAGGTTGGCGATATTGTTGAACAGGGTCAGCCGCTGGCGCAGCTTAACCGCACCAAAACGGAATCCGACGTTCAGGAAGCGATGTCGCGCCTGTACGCGGCGCTGGCAACCTCGGCGCGGCTGCGGGCGGAAGTGAGTAATAAACCGCTGGTCTTCCCTGACGAACTGAATAAATTCCCCGAACTTATCGAGTCGGAAACGGCGTTATACAACACTCGCCGCGACGGACTGAACAAAGCCACTACCGGGCTGACGCAGGGGATTAGCCTGGTCAACCGCGAACTGGCGATGACCCAGCCGCTGGTGAAACAGGGCGCGGCGAGCAGCGTCGAAGTGCTGCGTTTACAGCGCCAGGCCAATGAACTGGAAAACAAACTCAGCGACGTGCGCACGCAATACTACGTACAGGCGCGGGAAGAGTTAGCGAAAGCCAATGCGGAAGTGGAAACCCAGCGTTCGGTGATCCGTGGGCGTGAAGACTCCCTCACCAGGCTCAACTTTACTGCGCCAGTTCGTGGCATTGTTCAGGATATTGATGTCACCACGGTTGGCGGCGTCATTGCCCCCGGTGGTAAACTGATGACCATCGTGCCGCTGGATGAGCAACTGCTAATTGAGGCAAAAATCTCCCCGCGCGATGTGGCGTTTATCCATCCGGGGCAAAAATCGCTGGTGAAAATTACCGCTTACGATTACTCCATCTACGGTGGTTTGCCGGGGGAAGTGGCGGTGATATCACCGGACACCGTGCAGGATGAAGTGCGGCGCGATGTTTATTACTATCGGGTGTACATTCGCACTTTCAGTAATCATCTGGAAAATAAAAGCAAACAGCAGTTTCCGATATTTCCCGGCATGGTGGCGACGGTCGATATCCGCACCGGCAAAAAGAGCGTGCTGGATTATCTGTTGAAACCCTTTAACAAAGCACAGGAGGCGTTGCGCGAACGATGAACATTAGCGATGTAGCAAAAATTACCGGCCTGACTAGCAAAGCCATTCGCTTCTATGAAGAGAAGGGGCTGGTGACACCGCCGATGCGCAGCGAAAACGGTTATCGCACTTACACGCAGCAGCATCTCAACGAACTGACCTTACTGCGCCAGGCGCGCCAGGTGGGCTTTAACCTGGAAGAGAGCGGCGAACTGGTGAATCTGTTTAACGACCCGCAGCGCCACAGTGCCGACGTCAAGCGGCGCACGCTGGAGAAGGTGGCGGAGATCGAGCGACATATCGAAGAACTGCAATCCATGCGCGAACAGTTACTGGCGCTGGCGAATGCCTGCCCCGGTGATGACAGCGCCGACTGCCCGATTATCGAAAATCTCTCCGGCTGCTGTCATCATCGGGCGGGGTGAAAAATCAGTTAATTCCCGTTTGCACAGAAAGAATGTGCTGCAAACTTTCTACCATAATGCGCCCCGACTGAAATAAGCCTTCCTGGATTTCGTTGTTAACATTCACAGCGTGAACCAGGGAGGCTAATAACACCACTTGCAGGAAGGCAAAAATAAACGCACCGATAATCATAATATGCGTCATGGCTATTTTCTTTTGCTCCTTCATTTTAAATAGCCCACAAACTGGCCTTCTTTCATTAATGCGACTTTTCCTGTGTGATGATAAACAATGACATTATACAGACCCGACTGATAAACCGTAGCATCGGTATTATCTTCATCTATGGCACATAATGAATCATTGAGATAAGCAAAGTTTTTACTGCTCATTCTGAAGGTGACGCCAAATCCTTTATAAATGGATTTTTTAGCGGCCTGGGCATGTTGTGCGGCTTCTGCGTTCTTATAAGCCTGTGCCTCGGATGCGCTTAAAATAGCCGCCTGACGCTGCTGTTCGGCAAGATAACAGGTGTCATGAGATACGCCTTGTGTCTGGCAATCTGCGATGCGGGAAGCGGGAGAGCTACAACCTGCCAGCATGATTAACGCCAGAAGGGAAATCGATTTAATGGTGCTATTCATCATTGTTAACCTTAAAATGTAGTAAAGAGTAAAAACAGGCAAACGTCCTTGCTCTAATTTATTTAATGGTTTTTATTGATATTTATAAAGTATCCAGAGAAATATTAGAACGAATATCCCACACCGACACCCGCACCGAAATCAGATTGCGTATCCGCAGAAACTCCAGCTTTAATTACTGTGTGGATCCCGGCATTAAAAGACGTGCCGACAGATACCGCTGATTCACCATTAAACGTTCCTGCGCCCGCAGACACCATCATTAAATCACCGGTTTTCACCTGCGGCTGTGAGGCAATGGCAATAGCTGACGCGATCCCCGCATTGGCATCTTTACGGTTGTCTTCAACTTCGTTTTTCAGTGAGCTGAAATGGTTATTGAGCGTATTAATTTGTTGGCTGTTATCCGCTACTCGTTTTTGAGTGGTTGATAACTGCTGATGTGTATCGGTGGAATCCTGCACCAGGTTTTGAATTTGTTCACCGTAATGAACGCTATCTATCTGTTGTTGTGCCGCCAGCTTGCTTACTGCAGTGTTGGTTTTTGTTATATCGCCATGAATTTCTTCCAGTTCTTTTGTGTGGTTCTCGGTAGCAACACTTTGAGATACCGTCGTCATGGTAGAAGAAAGAGCGTCAATTTTTTTCCCTTGTTCCGCAGAAGCGCGCGTGCTGGCTTCATTTTCCGCAGCCAGTTTAGCGTTGACCATACTCTGATAACGGGCGGCGGTCTGAACATCACCGGTAGCTGCGACCGTTTTTTGTGTGGCTTCGATTTGCTTTTGTTGCTCGGTAATCTGCGTTTGTTGGGCTTCGGCTTGTTGCTGCTGTGCGTTATCCGCAGCCTCCTGACGGGCGTTTACCATACTCTGATAACGCGCTGCGTTTTGGACATCACCGGTAGCGGCGACTGTTTTTTGTGTAGCTTCGATTTGCTTTTGTTGTTCGGTAATCTGCGTTTGTTGGGTTTCGGCTTGTTGCTGCTGTGCGATATCCGCAGCCTCCTGACGGGCGTTTACCATACTCTGATAACGGGCTGTGTTCTGGACATCACCGGTAGCAGCAACCGTTTTTTGCGTATCGTTAATTTGGTCTTGTTGAGCTCTAAGAATGTTCTTCTGTTCGATAATGTCGTCAGTATTTTTATGAATAGCCGCTTTGCTGGCGTCAATCTCGGTTTGCGCTGACGTAATGGCCTGGTGCGCTTCATTGGCGGTCGACACTGCTGTGTTAGCGGTGGTTTGCGCATTCTGGATGGCTGTATCCTGTGCCGCATCGCGGTCTGCCTGGGTCTGTTCCGGGGAGATATTTTCGCCCGTCTCTGAAGATATATACCCATGCGAAAACAGATAGTCTTGCGCGGCTTCTGTATTTCCAGTACGAATCATGAAGCGTCCAATTTTCTGGTCAACTTCTTCATGTGACATCCCTGGTTGGATTGCCTCCAGTTCTGTCGCTGCCGCCTCAATCGTATCACCCGCAAATGCGGATGGACTTACAGCAGTAGCAATAACGACGGCCAGTAAAGACATCTTTACAGTTTTCATTCATTTTTTCTCAATCAAAGTAAGTCGCATTTGTGTTTCTTATAGCAACATTAATTGTTGTTATAAGAAATGTTATGCGTTTCGTATTTATCGAAATCTACGCTGGCATTTGTGTGATGTAAAGCGTGTTTTTATACGATGTAAGCGTAAACACTACTTAATGGAAACTAAAAATGTTTCCATTAGAAATAAAATGGAAAATAATTTTGTGCCATTTCTCTGTAAGAAATCGTAAAGACTTGTTTTGATAAGCGAAATAAACTCCGTTTCTGTACTAAACGTGATGCTGTTGCTGATGTATGTTAGAATGCGTTTCTTTGATAAATCTCAATTTTTAAGAGGTTTGCGCCAGGCAGGAAAATTAAATGAATGAATTTGAGAAGATTTTTAATGAAATGAATCTGGACAGGGCGCTACTCCCTATCCTTTTTCGTTCGAATCGCTCCACGGTGTGGAAGTATTTAAGCGGCGATAGTACGGCTCCTGCCTCTGCCATGTCGCTGATCATGCTGTTGCAGTTGATCCAGAAGAGGAACCCCGATCTGTTAGCCGAATGGTTAACGCTTTCTGATTTCACCATTCCGCCAGAAGTTTACCTGGATCAGCCCGATTACTGGAAAGGGTGGGTGTATACCCAACATAAGGTCAATAAAAACGTCCTGGAATATTTAAAAAAACATTATCCGGATGAAGACCAGAAAGGTATGAATAAAGGCCGGGAAGAGTAAATTACCAATGCCAGATTACATGGTGGATTCGGGCACAGACTTGTTGGCATGATAAAACGCGTTAGTATCGTATCAGGCATTCGTGCATAATTGCCGGATGCGGCGAGAACGCCTTATCCGTATAT
>NZ_PZKQ01000007.1:0-812 GCF_003046645.1 Escherichia sp. MOD1-EC6475
CACTTATCATATATTATCACTTACTGGCGGCTCATACTGAGCTGGGTAATGACTCCAACTTACTGATAGTGTATTATGTTTAGATAATGCCCGATGACTTTGTCATGCAGCTCCACCGATTTTGAGAACGACAGTGACTTCCGTCCCAGCCTTGCCAGATGTTGTCTCAGATTCAGATTATGTCGCTCAATGCGCTGAGTGTAACGCTTGCTGATTACGTGCAGCTTTCCCTTCAGGCGGGATTCATACAGCGGCCAGCCATCCGTCATCCATATCACCACGTCAAAGGCCGACAGCAGGCTCAGAAGACGCTCCAGTGTGGCCAGAGTGCGTTCACCGAAAACGTGCGCCACAACTGTCCTCCGTAGCCTGTCATACGCGTAAAACAGCCAGCGCTGACGTGATTTAGCACCTACGTAGCCCCACTGTTCGTCCATTTCAGCGCAGACAATCACATCGCTGCCCGGTTGTATGCGCGAGGTTACCGACTGCGGCCTGAGTTTTTTAAGTGACGTAAAATCGTGTTGAGGCCAACGCCCATAATGCGGGCGGTTGCCCGGCATCCAACGCCATTCATGGCCATATCAATGATTTTCTGGTGCGTACCGGGTTGAGAAGCGGTGTAAGTGAACTGCAGTTGCCATGTTTTACGGCAGTGAGAGCAGAGATAGCGCTGATGTCCGGCAGTGCTTTTGCCGTTACGCACCACCCCGTCAGTAGCTGAACAGGAGGGACAGCTGATAGAAACAGAAGCCACTGGAGCACCTCAAAAACACCATCATACACTAAATCAGTAAGTTGGCAGCATCACC
>NZ_PZKQ01000069.1:0-9768 GCF_003046645.1 Escherichia sp. MOD1-EC6475
TCGCTATTTCACTGAAGCCAGTTCCGTTCTTCCATAGTTCAAAAACAGAGGCTTTTTCCTCTGCTGTAAATGTTCGTCTCATTCAAAAAACCTCCGCAACCCCATGTTTTCACATAACTGTTGCGTTGACCAATTGAATCTACAGTGGCGTACTTCGCAAAGCTGTCCGACTGAGGTACGCCTTTATCCGTGACAACACCTGTTGCTGGCCTGTTCGCCTGCTCTGTCGGGTGCTGGATGTTCATCCCAGTGGTTTATACGCCTGGCTTCAGCAGCCGCATTCACAACGCCATCAGGCAGACCTGAGACTGACAGGACAGATTAAACAGTTCTGGCTGGAATCGGGATGCGTCTATGGTTATCGCAAAATCCATTTAGATCTGCGGGACAGCGGGCAACAGTACGGAGTGAACAGAGTCTGGCGACTGATGAAACGTATCGGGATAAAGGCTCAGGTCGGATACCGGAGCCCGCGGGCTCGTAAAGGCGAGGCCAGTATCGTGTCGCCCAACAGGCTTCAGCGACAGTTCAATCCGGATGCTCCGGATGAGCGTTGGGTAACGGACATAACCTACAGTGTGCCCGGAGTTCAGGGCGGGCATGGATGCTTAAATGAACCGCGAGTCTGTCTGGAATATTGAACCGGTAACTCACGATGAGAAACCCAACAATCCCACCGGGTGTGACGGTGGAGAACCTGAGCGGCAGTGACCTGCGGCATGCCCGCAGGGTGATGTAACCCGCTGACAACGGGGATTGAGGCGAGATCACTAAGCCGAGATGATCCTCAAGGTTAAGTACTGAAAGGCTGAAGAACATGAACCCGTTAATCCGCCTCTGTGGGTTGAAAACGTCACCACGGCCTACGTGATCTGACAGGCCGTGCAGGAGGAACTGGCAGTGATACGTAAGCACTGCCGGTCGAAGGTGTTTTGACATGTATGCGAAACACCGGGGCAGCAGCGTCTATCACGCTTGCGTTGCTGACTTCTGCCAACTTGCGGCAAGCAAGGATAAAGAGTGCGACGGGCAGCCTCCTCAGTATGCCTGAGTCCAGGCAGGTAAACCAGGGAAGGTCAGCGACGGATGTTAAGGGGGCATGGCTCCGATGACGCGCTGGCTGGCGGAGCTTCCGTAGTAGTCCGCGATGGGGAAAGCCCATTACATGGCGAAGGGAAGCAGTTTGAATGTGTTTGCGACGTGAATTAACTGACCTAACGAGGTGAAGACCTTTGATAATCAGCGAAATGCAACGCAAGCTTGCCACATGGGCAGTCACCGATCCGTCCCTACGGATTCAACGGCTGCTGCGTCTGATAACACAACCAGAATGGCTGGCTGAAGCGGCGCGGATCACGCTTTCATCAAAGGGGGCCCATACCCCCGGCGTTGATGGCGTGAACAAAACAATGCTACAGGCCAGACTGGCTGTTGAGCTGCAAATCCTCAGGGATGAATTACTCTCAGGCCACTACCAGCCCTTGCCCGCCAGACGGGTTTACATCCCTAAAAGCAACGGCAAACTGCGACCACTGGGTATCCCCGCGTTGCGGGATCGTATTGTTCAGCGGGCCATGCTGATGGCGATGGAGCCGATATGGGAGAGTGATTTTCATACGCTCTCATATGGCTTCCGGCCTGAGCGCAGTGTCCACCACGCGATCCGCACGGTGAAATTACAGCTCACAGACTGTGGTGAAACCCGGGGACGCTGGGTGATTGAAGGCGACCTGTCCAGTTACTTCGACACCGTACATCATCGACTGCTGATGAAGGCTGTACGCCGCAGGATCAGTGACGCACGTTTCATGACTCTGCTGTGGAAAACCATCAAGGCGGGACATATCGATGTCGGTCTCTTTCGGGCGGCCAGTGAAGGTGTGCCACAGGGCGGTGTTATATCGCCGCTATTATCGAACATCATGCTGAATGAGTTCGATCAATACCTGCATGAGCGCTACCTGAGCGGGAAAGCCAGAAAAGATCGGTGGTACTGGAATAACAGTATCCAACGGGGCCGAAGTACGGCGGTCAGAGAAAACTGGCAGTGGAAACCCGCGGTGGCGTACTGCCGCTATGCCGATGATTTTGTCCTCATCGTCAAAGGCACCAAAGCACAGGCGGAAGCCATCAGGGAGGAGTGTCGGGGTGTGCTCGAAGGCAGTCTGAAACTCAGGCTGAACATGGATAAGACTAAAATCACCCATGTTAATGACGGCTTTATCTTTCTGGGGCACAGGATCATTCGCAAACGCAGTCGTTATGGCGAGATGCGAGTGGTCTCAACGATCCCGCAGGAGAAAGCCAGAAACTTCGCCGCATCGCTGACAGCACTGTTATCAGGCAACTACAGTGAAAGCAAAGTCGATATGGCTGAACAACTCAACCGAAAACTGAAAGGCTGGGCCATGTTCTATCAGTTCGTTGATTTTAAGGCCAAAGTCTTCAGTTATATCGACCGTGTCGTGTTCTGGAAGCTGGCTCACTGGCTGGCCCGCAAATACCGTACAGGTATCGCTTCCCTGATGAGGTGGTGGTGTAAATCACCGAAACCGGGTCAGAGCAAAACGTGGGTTTTATTTGGTAAAACCAATCACGGCAAGCTCAGCGGCGAAATACTGTACCGGTTGGTGGGGCAAGGCAAGAAGCTGTTCCGCTGGCGGCTACCCGAAGGTAATCCCTATCTGAGGACGGAGACCAGAAACACGTATACATCGCGCTTTACAGAAGTGGCAATGGCGTTCGCCAGCATTTAAATGGAGAGCCGGATGCGCTGAAAGGTGCACGTCCGGTTCGGGGAGGAGAGGCAGGGAAATAGTCCGACTACGCCCTGCCTCTTACTCTACTAAGGACCCACGAAGGCTGGCTGTATCTTGCCGTGGTTGTTGATCTGTTCTCACGCAAAATTATCGGCTGGTCCATGCAATCCCGGATGACAAAAGACATTGTCCTGAACGCACTGCTGATGGCTGTATGGCGGCGTAATCCCCAAAAACAGGTGCTGGTTCATTCGGATCAGGGCAGTCAATGAATGGCAGTCGTTCCTGAAATCACACGGCTTGGAGGGCAGCATGAGCCGTCGCGGTAACTGCCATGATAATGCGGTTGCAGAAAGCTTTTTCCAGTTGTTGAAACGCGAACGGATAAAGAAAAAGATCTACGGAACGCGGGAAGAAGCCCGCAGCGATATTTTTGATTACATCGAAATGTTTTATAACAGTAAGCGTCGGCATGGTTCCAGCGATCAGATGTCACCGACAGAATATGAAAACCAGTATTATCAACGGCTCGGAAGTGTCTAAATTATCCGTGGCGATTCAATTCCACGAAAACCGTCACCACTACCGACGGGCCGATGGAATTACGTACTCCACGTGATCATGATGGTTCCTTCGAACCACAACTGGTGAAGAAAAATCAGACCCGCATTACCGGCATGGACAACCAGATCCTGGCACTGTATGCCAGAGGGATGACTACCCGCGAAATTACCTCAGTCTTCAAAGAAATGTACGATGCAGACGTCTCTCCGGCGCTGATATCGAAAGTAACCGATGCCGTAATCGACTAGGTTGTTGAATAGCAAAACTGTCCTCTGGATGCGATTTATCCCATTGTTTATCTTGACTGTATTGTCCTGAAAGTACGGCAGGACAGCCGGGTTATCAACAAAGCGGTGTTCCTGGCTCTGGGTATTAACCTTGATGGTCAGAAAGAGTTGCTGGGTATGTGGCTGGCCGAAAATGAAGGTGCAAAGTTCTGGCTGAATGTACTGACGGAACTGAAAAATCGCAGCCTGAACGATATCCTTATCGCCTGCGTGGACGGCCTGAAAGGCTTCCCGGAAGCGATTAATGCCGTCTCCCCGGAGACGCAGCTCCAGTTGTGCATAGTACATATGGTACGCAACAGCCTGCGGTTCGTGGCGTGGAAAGACTATAAAGCGGTAACCCGTGATCTGAAACAGGTTTACCGCGCAGCCACGGAAGAAGGCGCGTTGCAGGCGCTGGATGCGTTCGGGAAGGAATGGGATGCACGGTACCCGCAGATAAGTCGCAGCTGGCGGGCAAACTGGCCGAATGTTGCCACCGTCTTTGTGTACCCGGAGGCGATCCGCAAGGTTATCTACACCACTAACGCAATCGAATCGCTGAATAGCGTCATCAGACATGCGATAAAGAAACGGAAAGTGTTCCCGACAGATGAATCGGTGAAAAAAGTGGTGTGGCTGGCTATCCAGTCAGCCTCACAGAAATGGACGATGCCACTTCAGGACTGGCGGATAGTAATGAGTCGCTTTATTATCGAATTCGGTGACCGCCCTGACGGTCACTTCTGAGAAAGACATTTACACCGAATGATGGACAGGCTCGAGGTGTCACATTTTCAGGCCCCCGTTTCGTTTCTGATCCGTGCATTGATATATTCCACAGCCTGATTGACGTTCATAATGCCGTTAATCGCATTCGTCACCCCTTGCCCAATGATAATCTCTGCCTGACGCAGGTTAAAAGGCTCACCTTGACTTCCCTGAGACTCACGTATTCCCTTCATGCCTTTTTCATTCAGTAAATTAAACCACGGGTAGAGATTGAGAACGTTTTGATCGTGACATATTCCAGACCAAGCGCTGTTGCCCCCCAACAGAACCAGATGACGCGAAATTTCATCGGAATAAAGCCAATGAAAAAACTGCTCAACCTGTTTTTTCTTCTTACTGTAGCGAGACATTCCAATAGAACCACCACCCAATTGTGGAAGCTGCCCTGGAACGGGAGCATAGCCGATCGTGGGAGCGATGGTCGTATGCGCAACATCGTTAAACAAATTGAGATACATAATCAGCATGGCGAGATTTCCACACTCAAACTGTTTAACAGCATCGTTCCACCACTCACCGGCAATATTCACGGCAACAGGCAACTGTTGTAGATATTCTTCGAGTGCAACGGCAGCAAGCGAAGTATCAAGTTGTATCGGCTCGCCTTCACGCACCAATCGCCCACCTAACGCGTAGTAACGCAGCAAGTACTCAGTGGCAATAAGTCCTGAACTGCCCAACGTTACCGCAGTTCCCATTGGACGCTGTTTATTTTTTGGCTGATGCCGTTGACTAAAGAAAGTAGCAATCTCATCAAATTGTGCGAAATTCTCTGGTAGAGTTAACTCTTTTCCTGTGGATTCATAAAACATCCGTTTAATCGTTGCATCTTCAAACAGATCTCGTCGATAAAACAGAAGCTGCATACTGGCATCAAAGGGAATTGCCCATGCAGTCCCATTCACCAGGCTGAAGTACTGTTGAAGTTGCTCAGAGAAGTTATCCAGCAATAACGGGAGCTCAGGGGAGACCGATTCCAGCGGTAATAATGTTTTTTCTGCAAACCAGGGAAAACACGCCATATCGATTCGCAGTAAATCGTAATAAGGGTGCAAGTGAAGATGAGAGAGAATTTCAAAAACTTCATCATACGGATAAACCGCAAGATTAACCTTAATGCCGGTCTGACGATAAAAGTGGGGTAACAATTTCTTCAGCGCATCGGTCGAAGGGCTGGGCAAAATTAACATATTCAGTGTCGTCTCGGTCTCATGAGACGGAGCGCATTGTCCATTCCAAGAAAAACCGCAATTCGTCAGAATATGGTGCTTCTTTTTACTTTTGGGTTGGCGAATACATGCAGCAATAGTTGTTCCCAGGCGGGCATAATCCATCTGATAGCTGGTGATTCCATCAAAAGATGCAGGAAGATTGTCACTCAGTTGTACTATCGGCGGGCAGGGCTGAGAACTTCCAAACCAAGCCGCCTGCGTCAGTGCGCGCGTCTTCTCACTGTCCTGAACAATAAACAGATCGGGTATGACCCCTTGGAAAAATTCAAACGCGACAGTGTTAACTTCACTGGCATGCGCGGGTATAATTGTAAGCTTTGTGTGCAGGCTTAACTTTCGGCATACCATTTGTATCGCTTGAGTAAAGTGCGCGCTGTGGGAAAATTCCAGCGGTTCACAGAAAACACCAATATGACCCGGGTGCTGCTGCAGTGCCCTCCTTGCAGCTTCTTCCCCTGCGGTCACGTAGTCAAGGCTAAAATAACAAACTGCACTGGCGGGCTGACGATACGCAAAAAACACATTCTCCGGGGAGAGCCTGAGCATGTCGTAATAGGGCTGGCTGTTATCCAAGCAACTCACAGTGACAATAGCCTGGTAAGACTTTGCCGCCAGCGTTTGTAAAATATCCAGTTCCAGATTAGGCAAATCATTAGTCAGGTAAAGATCAATCGGTTCGCAGAGTGAAGGTTGCAAGACCTGGTGTAATCCCCGATAAAGTTGATAGTAACGTTCCGCATTGATGCCTGGCAGAATCAAGGCCACTCCCTGACTTTTGCTAGCTCTCAATGATTGAGCCTGCGCATTTAACTGATAGCCAACTTCTTGGGCCGCACGTTGAACCGCTTCAATCTTCTCAACGCTTACATTTCCTCTGCCATTGAGCACATTTGAGACAGTCCCATGCGACACACCGGCAATTCTTGCTATGTCTTTGATAGTTGGCATTTTTACATCACTCCCCTAATGCTTTTATGCTAGCACTGCGCTCATCAGAAAACTATCTTCAGCAAGATAATTTGAACGTTACAAAATAAAAAAGTGTATTTTATCAACACATCCTTATAACCACTTCTCAACACCACACGACTCATACACATGAGTTAAAATTTCAATATATTGAAAAATAAATATAAATTTTTAAATCTTTGAAGAGGATCACTTTTAAAGAAAAAGATCGTTGTTGGCTTGAGTTTGCAAGATAATAATTGACACGTTCCAATAACGTCTTATTACATTTTTGTTCAAAAAACAACACTCTGTTTTGAGTAAGAGGGAAACATGAAAATTCATTTTCTGGGAACCGCGGCATCCGAAGGGATACCCAATCCTTTTTGTCGTTGTGAGCACTGTCAGCAAGCCCGTATACGTAAGGGAAAAAACATTCGTACACACTCTTCCGCGATTATTGATGATCAACTGTTGATTGACGTCGCGCCGGAATTTAGCCAACAGCTGCTGCGCGACGACATGGATGCAACTGAAATCAGGTCGCTTCTGTTTACCCATACTCATCCCGATCATTTCAACGTCGGCGATCTTTTCAGCCGAATGGAGGGTTACGGATTTGAGATTACCCATCCGCTGAATATCTTTGGTAACGATCGTGCGATTAACGGTGCGGCAGAGGTTTTGCCGGGCTATAGCGCAGAGCGCTTTGCCTTTCATTGCCTGGTACCCTTCGTCACCGTAGATACCCGTGGCTATCGGATAACTCCGCTGCTGGCTAACCATGCTAAATGGGAGCTTTGTTATACCTGGTTTATCGAAAAAGAAGGCCAGTCAATATTTTACGGTCATGACTCTGGCTGGTTTCCTGAGCTCACCTGGCAGTGGCTGGAAGGGAAAAAAATTGATCTGGCCGTTCTGGAGTGTACCTACGGCTTTAATGGAGAAAATCGTACCAATAACCATATGAGTTTGGAAACGGTGTTCGCTGCCAGGGACAGACTGGCGGAACTGGACTGCCTGAAGAAAACAAGTCAACTTGTCGTCTCGCATATTTCACACAGCGGCGGTCTCCTGCACGATGAGCTAGTAGCAGCATGCGATAAAGAGAACATTCTTGTCGCTTGGGATGGGCTTAACCTGAGTATCAACCAATAAAGGATATGCAATATGGACCTGAATAAAACCCCACGTCTGCTGGTTATGATGTTCATACAATATTTCATGCAGGGTGCCTGGAATATGACCATGGGACTGGTATTAAGTACCTATGGTATGGCAACCATTATTGGCTCATCTTATGCCTTGCTTGGTCTGGCGACCATTCTTTCTCCACTCTTTATTGGTATGGTCGCCGACCGTTTTTTCTCGTCACAAAAAGTCATGGCAATCCTGCATTTAATTAATGCTGGTGTACTGTTGTTTGTTCCACAATTTATTGAGGCACAAAACACGGGTATGACGTTGACCATGATCTTCCTAGTCGGTCTGTTGTTTTATCCAACAACTGCGCTGGCTAACAGTATCAGTTTCAGCCACATTAACGGGGTGAAATATTTCCCCTTTATTCGTGTGTTCGGCACATTTGGCTTTATGGTCATCGGTTTTATTATTGGTGAAATGGGCTATTCCGGAAATACCATCACCTGGTATATAGCATCAGCCTCCGGTGTCGTGCTTGGCCTTTACTGCTTTACATTACCACACACACCACCGAAAGCAAAAGGTAGCGTATTTACACTCCGCGATCTGTTATGTCTGGACGCTCTGGCACTCTTCAAGGACCGTAGTTTCTCGGTTTTGATGCTCAGCATTTTTGTCCTGATGATCCCTAAAACAGCTTATTCCGCTTATATCCCAGTCTTTTTAAAAGCGCTTGGATTCGAGAACGCCGCGTCAATGATGCAGGTCGGCATAGCCTGTGAAGTCATTTTTATGTTCCTGCTCTCGTTTTTCTTACTGAAAGCCGGCTTCAAAATTACTCTCATGTTGGGTGCCGTATGCTGGATCATCCGCACCCTGTTGTTTGCTCATGCATCACTGGATGCCAACATGATGTTTGTGCTGATCGGTCTGATGTTGCAGGGATTTTGCTGGGACTTTTTCTTTACCGTGGGCGACATTTATGTTGACCGTAAAGCCGCGCCAGAGATTAAAGCGCAAGCCCAAAGTTTACGATTCATCGTCTCGAACGGCGTCGGTTTGCTATTTGCCTCTACCGTATGCGGGCAAATATTTAACAACACTGTGACGGAACAAGGCCCACAAGCGTTACCGCAATGGGAAACATTTTGGCTGGTTTCAGCAGGCGTTGCCGCAGTGGTCAGCGTATTCTTCCTGATATTCTTCCGGGACGATATTTCAAAACGCAAAGCAGATCTCCCATTGAAAAAAACGCACTACTAATCGTTAAAGACTTTTTTCATTAAGGTAATTGCATGAATAATCTGGCCGCCATCATCAATGAGCAAGGATTGTTGCCTTTAACTACGATCATCAAAATCAGCATTTCATTTATTCTGGGTGGTATTATAGGATTGGAAAGAGAATCGAAAGGGAAACCAGTCGGCTTCAAAACTTGCGTTATTTTATCTGTAGCCAGCTGTGTGTTAACTGTTGTATCAATACAATCTGCTGAATACTATGCTGAAATTTCGATGAATATCCGTAGCGATCCTATGCGCCTAGCGGCTCAGATTATCAGTGGTGTTGGTTTTCTTGGTGCGGGAGTCATTCTGCACCGACACGACGATGCTATTTCAGGTCTCACGACTGCGGCAATTGTCTGGGCATCTGCCGGGGTGGGAATCACCTGTGGCGCTGGTTTTTACTTTCATGCTTTTTTTTCCACGGCTTTATTTTTATTGGCAATCAAACTAAGTCCATTCATTATTTTCTTACAGACTAAAGATCAGTTTCCCGGAAAAGTAAAAGTCCGGGTTATTCTTGATGAACGCGATGCACTCGAAAATCTGATAACACGCATCCATCAGCAGAAAAACATTATTGAAAACATAACAATCAGGGATATTAAGAAGGGTAAAATTGAGGTTAATCTCAAAATAGTAATTCGTAAGAAGATGACTTTGCCTGACTTGTACCACGATCTCACCCATGTTGAACACGTCTGCACTATTGCCCTTGAACATTAATACTCTTTTGTGAAGTCCGGTAATGTCTCTGTCGAAGGGGTAATGACTCCAACTT